>NZ_CADCJB010000020.1 GCF_902801725.1 uncultured Methanobrevibacter sp.
ATACTAAGAATAGTACTAAAACTATTCAAGAGTTAAAAGATCAAGTTGGTTCTCTTAATGCTACTGTAGTTTCACAGAATGCGACTATTGAAGCTCAGGCTAAAGAGATTAATGATCTTAAAACAAAAGTCGGACCACTTACTAAAAAGGACACAAAATTAGTCGTTGCTAAAACTTTCACCCGTGTTGCAGTTGACTACAAAGCCGGTGAAAGAGGTGGAATGTTTTACGCAATCTTAAAAGACAGTAACGGTAATGTTTTAGCTAATAAAACTGTTCAAATTGCTATAAATGGTAAAATCTATAAAAGGACTACTAATAATCAAGGAAGGGCAGGCATACGTGTAAACTTCGCAAATGCTAA
This sequence comes from uncultured Methanobrevibacter sp., assembly GCF_902801725.1. Lineage (GTDB taxonomy): Archaea > Methanobacteriota > Methanobacteria > Methanobacteriales > Methanobacteriaceae > Methanocatella. The sequence goes on from NZ_CADCJB010000020.1 coordinate 365, forward strand.
CACATACTCTTATGCAATATCTTTCCAAGGTGATGACACATACAATGCAGCACCAATGGCATCATCAAAATTAACAGTCATTAAAAAGAAAACCGCCATAAGAGCATCTAACAAAGTTTTCAATGCTAAAACCAAAACTAAAAAGATTAGCGTAATACTTAAGACTGTTAAAAACAAGTATAATAAGAAAACATACTTAAAATCTGGTAAAAAAGTAACCTTAAAAGTAAATGGTAAAACCTACGTCGCAAAAATCAACAAAAAAGGCGTAGCTAAATTTACCATAAAAATAAACAAAGAAGGTAAATACGCAGCTAAGATTAAATTTGCAGGCGATAAAACCTACAAAGCATCTAGCAAAACAATAATAATAAGAATAAAATAAAAAGACACTTTGAAGAGTAAAAATACTCTTCAATTTTTTTTATTTAACAAAATTTTTATCTTTTTATATTTTTTTACTTTTAACAGTTTACTCTTTTTAAACACAGATTATTATTCAGAACTTTAATGAATCAATTCTTTAATATTAAAAATATTTAGATTTTCATAAAAATTTATTTACATAAAAAGGAGCTGTGTTTTATGAACTATAAAGGTCTCATATTGATGTTATTTGTTTTGTTTTTAAGCATGAGTATGATATCTGCAAATGAAATTGAAGATAATAATACATCAGTAAGCGATGAAACTCCAATTGAAATGGGAGATAAAATTTCATCAGTAAGTGTTGAATCTTCAATTGAAAGTGTAGATAATATTGACGGTGTTGATGAAGATATCAATTTGAATGATTCAAATGTTCTTCAAGTTTCCTCTAAAGAGGTAATTCAAAGTGAGGAAGATGTTATTGTAGTAAATGATTGGAATGAATTACAATATTATTGTTCACAAACGGATAAGGATTATACTTTAAAATTAAAGGAAAATACCCATTATTATCCTTCTGATGATTTTGATGAAAATCAGCAAATTAAAATCAAAAATAACGTAAAAATTATAGGAAGTGAAGGGGCATATTTTGGGGATTCGTCTCCTAATGCCATGCAACTTAAATTTCTAGCAATACAAATAGAAGATAACACTAAAGTCGGCCTAACGTTAGATAATGTAGAATTCAAATGGATTAAGGCAGGTGGAGGATATCAGTTACCTGATGGAATGTTTTTAAGAATTGGAGGTAAAAAAAATACTATAATCCAAAACTGCAAATTCCATGATATCTTAACACAATATGGCCATTCCTGTATCATTCATCTAAAAAAAGGAACAATGACCTTTGATAATTGTTCTTTTATAAATTGTACCAATAGCTATGGTGTTTTAAGTGTTTATGATCCAAGCAGTGTCAAATCCACTCATATGACTGTTCGCAATTGTTATTTTGAAGGAAATTATGCTGAAACTGAGCCGGGTTGTATTAATAATTGTGGTAAGTTAACTGTTTATAATACTACTTTTGTAAAAAACCGGTCTTTCTGGTGGGCTGGAGCAATACACACTCACAGTGGTGCAAGTTCAACTATTTATGATTCATATTTCATTGACAATGTAGCCGGATGGAATGGTGGAGCATTATACACTTATGGTAACTTAAACGTTTATAATTCTATATTTAGGGGAAATAATTGTACTGCTGATAACGGTGGTGGCGCAATTGGTGCTTCTGAATATGGATCACAACCTCATATTTATATTGAAGGATGTTTATTTGAAAACAATGCCAATAATTGTTGGTATCCTGATTCATTATCTGATGGTACTGGTCGTGGAGGTGCAATTTCTATTATGGATTGGGGTTCACTAGAAGTTCGTGACACTACTTTTGTTGCTAATTCTGCCGCTCAAGGTACTGCAATTTGTGCAATTAACGCAGGCAGTTACGGATCACCAGATGTATACATCATAAATAACTCATTTATAAATCATACTAGAGTGGGGGATGTGTTAAAAATTACCACTAAAGATAAAATTGTTGAAGTTCATGATAATTATTATCTTGGTAATTCCATTGAATTTTCTAACTTGACACTTACCAAATTAACTGAAGGGAGAGAACAGGCAACTTTACAGATTACAGCAACTTTATCACACCCAACTTATTATGATGAAGATATCTTGGATAAGACATTGTATGATATTTACATTAACAACAAATATGTAAAAACGGTCAATTCAACTGTTTTCAGTATTGATTTTGGTGATTTGGATATCTGTAATGTTTATGTAATTCCTACAATTTCCAATAGGAAATCCAATGAAGTAACTGCAACCAGTACTCGTGAGTATGTATTCGTTTCTAAAAGCAGGGGTGATGACAATAACAATGGTATTTCAAGAAATGTTCCAGTTAATTCCATTAAAAGAGCTTTGGAATTAGCTGGAAATTGTCAAAATATTATTCTTTTGGACGGGGATTACTCAGAAGAGAATATTCTAATTAATTATGGTGTCACTATCAAAGGTGAAGGCAATGCTACTTTAACTGGTCCTACTTCATTTGTTTCAAATTCCAATTTAACTTTAAAGAATTTGAAAATAAATAATTTAAACACAAATTGTTTCATCAAGCAAAACAGTAACAATTTACTAATCTCAAATTGTATTTTAACTAATAATAATGCCTTGCTTGTTCAAAATAATGCATTTACAACAATAACTAACTCAATTCTGTTAAATAATACTCAAGTCATCCAAGGAAATAATGCTAATTTGGATTATAACTGGTGGGGAAGTTCATTACCTAACCTAAACATTAACAAATATGCTACTTTAAATATAACTTCCAATCTGGATGCTTTGGAGAATAATCAAAAAGCAAATGTTAAGGCGGTTTTCTATCTAAACGATGGAAACAAATACACTAAATTGCCAGATATAAATCTGGATGTTACAACAGTAAATGGTGTTGTAAGTCAAAATACTACTAATATAGATTCGGAAGTGGTTTATACTTTAACTGCTTTTAGTGATGGTGCTTTAACTGTCAGTTACAATAACTTTAGTGTCAGTAAGACTTTTGAGTTTTTAAAATCCAATCTAAGCATAGAATTGGCCTCTGAGGATATGATGTTTGGTGAAAATGTAACTGTCACAGTCACTACTCCAAGCGATGCTGAAGGCAATCTTACTGTTAATGTGGGAAAACTTTCGCAAACTAAAGTAATCCAGGCTCCAAAGTCCATTTTTACATTTGAAAACTTAAAGGCAGATGCTTACACTATTACTTTAACATACACTGGTGATAAGAAGTATCAATCAAAAGAGTTAACTTCAACTGTTAATGTGAACAGGTATGAATCCACAACTCAGCTAAATCTTAGTGCTGTTAATGTTGGTGGGGATGTTATCATAACAGTTACAACAATTGATTCATCAACAGGCAATGTCACTTTATCAGTTAACAGTAACACTCGAACATTAACATTAACCAATTCAAAGGCAAATTACACTATTAAAAACATCAAAAGGGGAGATTATCTCATACGTGCTGTTTATAATGGTGATGATAAGTATTTAACCAGCAGTGACTCTAAATTCATTGAAGTGGATAATTTAAATGCTACAATGAATATCAATGCGGATGATATCACTTATGGTGAAACAGCAATAATCAAAGTTACTTTAAATGATGATGCTACTGGTGATGTGATTGTTACTATTGATGGTGTGGCCAATCAATCCAAATTAAACAATGGTAAGGCGGAAGTTACTTTCACCAATCTTGAAGCGGGTTCTAACAAAAAAATCAATGTTTTCTATAGTGGTGATGATACTTACTTCAATTTAACCAAATCCGGCACTTTCAATATTGCCAAATCAAATTTGGAATTTACAATCTCCTCTGGTGATATCAAGATTGGTCAATATGCTGAAATCATAATTACAGTTCCGCAAAAAACATCCGGTACTTTCACTATCAATAATGATGTAATTAACATCCCATTATCTGGTGAGATTTCGTATATCATTCCTGATTTGGAGATTGGAAATTACACATACACTGCAACATACGATGGTAACAACTACTACACAGTATCTAAAACCACTAGTTTTGCTGTTAGTGAGTATCCGATTCCACAAGTGCAAAATGAAGGTTTCAACACAGAAAATACTCATAAATCACAGTATGAAACAGTAACTAATGGAAATATAGCTTTCACAATTCCATTCAATGAAACTTTATCTGGTGATTTGATAGTTGACAGTTTAGGTAACATTTATGCACCTACTCAGTCAGGAATCTATGCATTCAATCAAACCAGCAGATTATGGTATTTCACATCTACTGCAGCTGCAGGTGATCTTTCAGGTGTTGCAATCAGCCGGGATGTTATAATTGCTCCAAAATCTGGTGACACTTTATATTTCATCAATCAGACTTCCGGTGAGAGATGGGGTGAATCCAATATCTATCAGGGTTCAAGTTTCTTTGCACCAGTAGTCGATGGTGATGCTGCATTATATATTGTAAGTGAGTATCAAACTTCTTCTGAAGATTATAAGCTGACAATTGTTCCATATAGGTTGTGGGAGAAAGGCGGTGACCCAACATTGGTAACCATAGGTAACACACAGCCGTTATGCGCTCCAACCTTAAATGAGAACATTATTGTGGTTGTCTCAGATAACAGATTAAGAATCATTGATGCTAAGTCATTGCAGACACTTTCAATCAAGTCTGGCAGTTACATGCCTGTAAGACCGATTATCGGTGAGGGCAATATTGTTTATGCTCTTTTAAGTGACAGTATTGTTGCATATAATGGTAATGGTATGCAGGTATGGAAAACCAAGGTCACAGGTGGTGTTGGAACTACATTAGCTTTAGATAATGAACAGGGATTATACCATGTTAATTCCAGAGGAATTATCTATAGGTATGATATTGTTGACGGCACTCAATCCAAATTTTCAGATTTAAAGGTAACTTCCGGAATACTGATTGATACTAACAATAACTTGTACTTCGGATCAAACAACATCTTCTATGCTTTAGACAGTGAAGGCAATGTCCTTTGGAAATCAGATTTAGGCTCTAAAATCATTGGCAATCCTGTGATGGATGATTTCGGTCTGATTTATGTTCCAACTGAAAAGGGTATCACTGCATTAACATATGCTCCTTTAAGGGATGCAATCAATGTTACAGTAAATGACATCTTTGTTGGTGAAACAGCACAAATCACAATCAATGCGGATACTCAAATCGTTAACAAATTCACCTACACCATCAGCGGTGAAACATTCACCAGTGAGGGCGGTTTAATTACTAAATCATTATCCAATCTAAAAGCAGGAAACTACTCTGTTGAGGTTTCTTATGATGGTGATGCAAGATTCAACAGTCAAAACCAGGTGTTCACTTTCGAGGTTAAAAAACATATTCCTGTGTTAACAGCTTCAGTTGAAAACATAACTGTCGGTAAAACTCTTGAAATCAAAATCGATACGGATGCAACAGGATTAATTTACACAATAGTCAACGGCAATAGGTATACTTCAGAAAATAACCGTATAACTATTCCAAACCTAAAAGCAAACACTTACACTACTTCCATAGTCTATGCAGGCAATGATAAATATGAAAGTATCACAAAAGATATTAAATTCACGGTATCTAAAGTCGCTGTCTTAATGGATAATGCATTAAGTATTTCTGATGACAATACTACATTCACTGTTAAATTGGCAGCTGACGCAACAGGTAGTCTAACAGTCAGTGTTGATAATGTCAAATACAGCAAAGACATTTCTAGTGGCTCTGCTGAAGTTGTCATTCCAAAATTAAGTGAAGGTTCACACAACATTCAAATCAGTTATTCGGGAGACGACAAATACCAATCAAGCACTAAAAATATTGTTCTTGCCGGTGAAAAGGTAACTCCGGCTGAAAACACAACAGAACCGATAGACAATGCTACTAACACTACTCAACCTGTGGAAAATACTACAAACTCTTCAGATACTAACCAACCAATCAGCGTTCCAGATGAGGCATTCACTTTCCCTGAAGATGGTAGTGAGTACAGTATTTCACTTCCTAGTGATGCTACAGGTACTTTGACAGTCATTGTTGATGGTAAAGTGTATTCTCAGGAGTTGGTTAATGGTAAGGCTACAGTCCGCATTCCGGAGTTGGGTGAAGGTTCACATAACATTTCTGTAACTTATTCTGGTGACAGTAAGTATGCAAAGGTTACTAAAACTAGTGTTGTTGTTAATCCTGCAAATTCAACTGGTGATGATAACTCAACCATTGAGAATAATACCGGAGATAATAACTCAACTGCGGGTAATGGTACTGTTCAGCCGGTTCCGGATGATGCGTTCAGCATTCCTGAAAGCGGTAATGATTACAGTATTTCACTTCCTGGTGATGCTACAGGTACTTTAACAGTTACTGTTGATGGTAAGGTGTATTCTCAGGAGTTGGTTAATGGTAAAGCTTCAGTCCGCATTCCTGAGTTGGGTGAAGGTTCTCACAACATTTCTGTAATTTATTCTGGTGACAGTAAGTATGCAAAGGTTACTAAAACTAGTGTTGTTGTTAATCCTGTAAATTCAACTGGTGATGATAACTCGACTGAGGGTAATGGTACTGTTCAGCCGGTTCCGGATGATGCGTTCAGCATTCCTGAAAGCGGTAATGATTACAGTATTTCACTTCCATCTGATGCTACAGGTACTTTGACAGTTACTGTTGACGGTGTTTCATACACTGCAAAATTAGTTAACGGTAAGGCAACAGTCAAGATTCCGGAATTATCAGAAGGCTCACACAACATCACGGTTACCTATTCCGGTGACGGCAAGTACTCACCAGTAACCAAGACAAGGGTTGTTGTTAAGGAGCATGTTCCGGTCATCAAGCTTACCGGATCCAATTTGGTCATGCTCTACGCTTCAGGCAAGTACTTCAAGGTCCGCTTGACCGGTGACAATAAGCCGCTGGCAAATCGTAAGGTTAAAATCACAATCAGCGGCAAGACCTATACTAGAACTACCAATAAGAATGGTTATGCTTTGCTTAAAATCAGTCTTCCTCCAAAAGCCTATACTGTAAAAGCAGCCTATGGTAGTTTAAGGATAACCAAAAAGGTCATCGTAAAAAGCATTGTCTCAGCGAATAACATCAATGCCAAAAAGTCTTCAAAGGCAATCAAAATCAAGGTTACCTTGAAAAAGGTTAACAGGAAATACCTCAGATACAAAATAGTCATTTTGAAGTTCAACAAAAAGACTTTCAAGGCTAAAACCAACAAGAGGGGTGTAGCAATATTCACTGTCAAAAACAGTGTCTATAAAAAGCTCAAAACAAACAAAAGATATGCCTATCAGGTCATCTATGCCAAGGACAAGGTGAAAAAGTCAATAAAATTTAGAAAATAAATGGGGAATTTAATATTCCTCAACTTTTTCTTTTTTAACTATACTTCGCACAATGCAATTATCTGATTTTTTATAAGTTGATGTCATTTAATTAAAAAGACGACAAATTAAATTAGATTATTTTTAGTTGGGCTATCAAATTATTTTTTGTAATTTTAATTTAAGCTAAGTGTTTGTTTAGCTGAAATTCTCATTCATGTTAAAATGATAATTCATGACATTATTGCTTTGAAAGCATAATATTGTCATTGGTTTGTAATTTGGGGGATGGAAATATTAATAAATCATAAAAAACAATCTTATTTTATGGATATTGATTATATTAAAGAGAATTATCGATTTGAAACACTAAATGGTAAACAGGATTTGTCCGATTTTAAGTGCGAGTCAGATGACTTGACTGATTTTCTTAAAGATGATGCATTAACACAACAGAAAAGTAAGTTAAGTCTAACAAAACTCATAATGTGTGACGATAGAGTAGTAGGTTATGTTTCACTGCTTACTGATACCATTCTCTTAAAGGATATTCGTGACGGTGACACTAAACATGATATTAAGGATCAATTGAATATCACTTCCAAAAAGAGAAAATTGCCTGCAATCAAAATTGGAAGATTGGCACTAGATGAGAAATACGCCCATAAAGGACTGGGTTCTGAAATATTGATGAGCATATTGTTCAATGTTAAAAACATTGCGGAAAATAATGTTGGATTGAGATTTGTTACTGTGGAAGGCTATGCAGGGGCATATAACTTTTACACACGCAATAATTTCATTAACTTAAAAAAAGATGACGACAAGATAAAAGAAAAATTAGATATCATAATAGAAAAAGATCCTGAGAAAACATTCTATTTATACCTTGATTTAAGAGTTCTAGAATGATACCTTTCTAGCAGATTCATACTTCTTTTTAAATTCTTTATCCTTTTTACTAAGAGGCTTAACCATTCTATTTAAAAAATCAGATGCTTCTTTACCGTATAATGTGGGAGTGTCTCCAATAGGTTTTGCCATGTTAATCCACCTCTTATGATATTGGTACAGTTAGTATGTTCGGCATTGTTTAAATAATTGTTGTTTAAATTGATTTCAATATTGATGATCTAATGCAATATTTCCTTTTTCTTAAAACATGTATGCAGGATTCATTTGACTGTGCGTATTGAATTGTTTCCATTCTCCTCTTGGTAAATATTCATTAGAGTTTAAATCCACATTTGAATATATAAATTCTGAACTTTAGTTTGATGTGTTTCAATGTCTATCTGTTCCAACATGTGAAAGCATGTTGTTGACATTGATTTTCTACTTTAACTTATTTTTTAATAATCCTGCTAATTTTTAATGATTAAATTTCGATTTAGTTCTATTTTTTTAAAATATGTTTTTTGGAATTTGATTGTAGAAGGTTTGGTGAAATGGTTTAACCATGAAAATATTAGAATTTGGCTACTTTTAAAATTTTTTCATTGGTATTTTTGGAGGGGAATAATTAAATACTATAAAAATCATATAATTAATTGTTATCTTATTTTGTTTAGCCCTGGTGGTGTAGTTTGGATAACACATGGGACTGCGGATCCCATTCCCCGGGTTCAAATCCCGGCCAGGGCATTATTATTTTCCGTGATTGATATGTTAAATGCTAATACTTATGTAACAGATCAAAAAGGTATTGGTGGAACAATTAGAAACCAATATGAAGATTTTTATGTTGAGGAAATTCCTGAAGTGATTCCTGAAGGCGAAGGTCCTAACGTTTATGTCTGGATTGAAAAGCTGGGAAGAACCACTCTGGATGTTGTTCTGGATATTGCCCGTGACCTGCACATTTCAAGAAAAAGGATGGGTTTTGCCGGAATGAAGGATAAAAAGGCAATAACCCGTCAATGGATTTGCATTGCAAATATGGACTCTGAAGAGCAGCTTAATCAGGTCAAGGCCCTTGACGGCGAAATTTATAAAACCGATTTTTTAAAGATTGTCAGAGGTCGCAAGAAACTTAGGATGGGTCAGCTGAAGGGAAATAAGTTCCGAATCCTTATTAAAGATTTGGACGATATAGAAAAAAGTGCAAATACTGCTAATGAAGTTTTAAAGCAACTTGAAATCACTGGAGTTCCAAATTACTTTGGATGGCAGAGATTCGGAAAGCCACGAACAATAACTCATCTTGTTGGTGAAGCATTGGTTGAAAATGATCTTGAAAAGGCTGTTGGAGTATACATTGGAAATCCTCAGGATGATGAGTCTGAAGAAAATCAAAAGGCAAGACAGGCATTTGATGACGGCAATCTGGAAGAATCCCTTAATTTGATGGGTAAGGGAATGAGATATGAAAAAATGATGATTAAGGAATTGATTAGGGATTCCAAAAAAGGCGAATTGACAGACAAATCATATATGAATGCGCTGCATGCACTTCCAAAGCCTCTTCAAAGAATGTTTGTCCATGCTTATCAATCTTATTTGTTCAATGAAGCTGTAAGTAATAGAGTAGAAATGGGAATCAATAAATATGTTGAGGGAGATATTGTAATTGATAATGAGGAACATATTGTTCGCGATAAAACTCCCGAAGAATTTCAGGAATTGATTGAAACCTTCCAGGCCAGTCCGACTTGCCCTCTATACGGTACAAAAGTTCCGTTTGCAGGCGAAAAAGTTGGTGAAATGGAAGAGAACATATTGAAAAACTACAATATTACAAAAGAAGATTTCGAAGTTCCTAAAATGCCCCGTTTAGGAAGCCACGGTTTAAGGCGTTCAATGAGATTTCAGGTTTGGGACGCTTCAGCTATCCCGACTGAAGAGGGCGTTTTATGCGAATTTTCAATTAATAAAGGATCTTATGCAACTGCAGTTTTAAGAGAAATTATGAAAAAAGATGTAATTTAAGGTGAAACAATGGTAATATGTCCTGATTGTGGAAAAGATGTAAAAGATGCAAAATTCTGCTCTAATTGCGGTGCTTTGCTTAAAAAAAGCGAAACTAAAAAAACAGTTGAAGTCGAAGAAAGCGAACCGGAAATAAAAAATGATTCACAAGAAGCTGAAACTTCCGAAATTGTTGAAGAAAAGACAGCTGATGAGGTCCCGGCCGAAACAGCTATTGCTAAGAAAACCAAATTCTGTACCAATTGCGGCTATGAGCTTGACAGGGATTATAAGTTCTGTCCGGAATGCGGATTTGATCTGTCTGGAAAAGCAGGAAATACTCAAAGAAATCCTCCTGCAGTGGTTGAAGAAAAAAACATATTGGTCTCTGTCATTTTAAGCATAATTTTCCCTGGACTCGGACACTTTTATTTGAATCTCAACCATAAGGGAATATTGTTCTTACTTGGATACATAATCTCCGCCGTTCTGGTTATTATCCTTATAGGTTGGATATTATGCTTCATAATTTGGGTCTGGGCATTAATTGATGTAGTTCAAAGCACTAACGCAATAAACAACGGAGAACATGTTGAAGATAAATTATTCTAATTGATATAAGTGATTTTAATGATTGAATGTAGAAATATTGCAAAAGGAAAAGCGAAAGGGGAATTGATTGTTTCATCAGAACCTATCAGTTTTCTTGGAGGCGTAAATCCCGAAAATGGTGAAGTAATCGACCCAAACCATGAGTTGAAAGGAGAGATAATCAAGGATAAGGTATTGTTCATCCCTGGCGGAAAAGGCTCCACTGTCGGATCTTACGTTATTTTCCAGATGATGAAAAACAATACTGCTCCCAAAGCAATCATTTGCCTCAGTGCAGAACCGATTATAGCTACCGGAGCCATAATGTCTGACATTCCAATGGTTGACTCACCTGCCGACACTAATGAGCTGACAAATGGGACAATGGTTGAAGTTGACGGTGATAACGGAACCATAGAAATCCTCTAGGGGGATTCGATGCAAACCCTGATTGAAAATGTAAACATTGTCAATCCCTTTGAAGAGGTCAAATCAGATTGCAATGTCCTGATTGAAGATGGTCTGATTAAAAAAATTTCTTCCGCTGAAATTTCCGTAAAGGAAGGTGCAGAGATTATTGATGGGCAGGACAATTATCTGATGTCCGGTTTCATCGACTGCCATGTTCATATTTTCGCTAAAGGATTTCACAAGCAGGAGAATATGGCAAATCCTTTAGGTCTTCATTTTTATAATGCGGTTCCTCATAGTCTGCAGACAATTAATGCCGGCGTTACTTCAATTAGGGATTGCGGATCTGCTGATTTGGGTTTTAAATTGGCACAGCAAAGAAAATTGTTTATAGCTCCTAAAATCTATTTGTCAATCAATCCTCTGGTTATGACTGGTGGACATTTCGATTTGCTTTTGCCTTCCGGATGGGATATGGAAATCGTGTATCCCGGATATCCTAAAGGAAGATGCGACGGAGTTGAAGAGGTCTTGAAAAAGACACGTGAAATGAGAAGGGCAGGCGCCGATTTCATTAAGGTAATGTGCAGCGGAGGGGTATTGACTGCAAATACTTCTCCTGAATTTTCACAATTCAATAAAAAAGAACTTAAGGCAATTGTCAATGAAGCCAGTACCAGTAATATGAAGGTATCCGCTCATTGCCACAGTTTAAAAGGAATGAACAACTGTATTGATGCAGGTTTTTCATCAATCGAGCATGGAACATTCATCGATAAAAAAACCGCATGCAGAATGGTAAAAAATGATGTCAGTCTGGTTCCAACACTTCTGGTCCATCAGTTTTTATACGAAAACGGTTTTCCGCAATGGGACAGTTATGCGGATGAAAAGACTGAAAAACTGAAGGAAATCGTTAAAGTTCACAAGGAAAATGTTTCCGTTGCATATGATGAGGGAGTTAACATTTTAATGGGAACCGATAGCGGAGTCATTCCTCACGGACATAACCTTGAAGAGCTTATTCATCTGACTGATATAGGAATGTCCGGCGATGAGGCAATAGCCAGTGGAACAGTAAAAGCTGCTGAATATCTGAATCAGGATAATTTGGGTCTGGTAAAGGAAAATTATGTTGCCGATTTGATTTTGGTAAATTCTAATCCTTTGGATGACGTTTCTATTTTAAGCGATAATGACAATATTTTGATGGTGATTCTGGATGGAATTAAAGTTAAGTATTGATAGTGAACTGTGCATCGCATGCATGCAATGCGCTTCTGTCTGCATTCGGGATAATATAATTGTTGAAGATGTTGCTCAGGAAGTGGGCAGCAACTGTTTTGAATGTGGCCATTGTATGGCAATATGCAGACAAAATGCAATTACTTTAAAGTCTTTTGAAGGCAGGGAAGATAGGATTGAGGATTACAATCCCTGCGAAATTCCCGTCGAATATGATGATTTGCTTCAATTATTAAAACAGAGGCGTTCCATCAGATGGTTTAAAGATGAAAAAATAGATGAAGCTACTTTTGACAAACTGTTTGAAGGTGCTTATTATTCTCCTTCAGCTCAAAACCAGCAGGATGCTGAATTTGTTGTTTTGGATGAAAAACTTGATGAATTCATGGACTTGGTTTACGATATCATTAAAGTTGAAGAAGGTAAATTCTTTAGAATCAAGGAATTCGGAGACTATTTAAAGGATAATAAGTCAAAAGAATTCCATCCGTTATTGTGGAGTGGAAAACAGCTTATATTAACATTTTCAACTGATAAGACCAGTGCCGTTATAGCAAACACTCGTCTGGAACTGCTTGCGTATTCTTTGGGTCTTGGCGGTTTCTATTCTCTTTTTATACTTAAAGCTGATGAGCTGGACCACGACAGACTGATGGAATTTTTCCCGAAAATCGATAAGGATAAACATATGTACTCAGCTTTCATTATCGGATATCCTAAAGTGAAATTCAAAAGAACAATCCCTCACAATGACATTAATGTTTCTTATCTTTAGTAAAACAAACTTTATTATATTTTAAACATATATTAATGTGTATATGCTGATGGTTGTGATGTTATGGTAAAGCATAAGCGAATGGATTTGCCTATTGAAGGAATGCACTGTGCTTCCTGTGTTTTAAGTGTAAATAAGACTTTTGAAAAAATTGAAGGTGTAGAAGAAGTTGATGCGGATTTGGCTGCAAATAAATTGCATATCACAGTCAATACCAAAAAAATTTCCTATGAAGATATGGAGCGGCTGGTTAAAAACTTGGGTTTTGAACTGCACAGTGATGAAATGACTTTAAGGATTCAGGGTATGCACTGCGCTTCATGCACAATGAACGTTGAGAATTTTCTAATAAGGATGGATGGCATTTTCGACGTCAAGGCGGATTTAACTTCACAATCAGCTAAAATAAGATATGATTCGTCAAAAGTAGACATTGATGAAATAGAAAATGTCATAGAATCATTGGGATTTGAACTTTTGGGAATCGAAGGCCAAACCGAAATCGATGAGGAAGCAATCTATCAGCAGGATTTGAAGGAAAAAAGAAACAGAATCATTGTAGGCCTTATCTTCTCAGCTATCCTAATGGTTTTAATGTTCAGCGGATGGGATCCTCTTATGGGTATTGTACATTCCCTGAATCATGCAACAGGACTGAACATATCTTCAATGGGCTTGCTCTCACTGATTGTAAGTATCGCTCCTTTCATTTATGTCTCTTTACCAATTCTGAAAGCGGGAATAAACGGATTGATGCACAAGAACCTGAATATGGATGTAATGTATTCTATGGGTATTCTGGTTGCATATATCTCAAGTATTTTCGGAACATTCGGAATAGTATTGGACCATACTTTCATGTTTTATGATTCAGCTGTTATGCTTCCTTCATTTTTAATGATTGGAAGATATCTTGAAGCAAGAGCTAAGAAACGAACTTCAGATTCAATTCGTGAGTTAATCGGTCTTCAGCCGACTGTTGCAACTGCAATTGAACTCGATGAAAATGGCGAAATCACATCTCAAAAGGAAGTTTCAATATCAGACATTGTCGTTGACGATTTGCTGCTGGTCAAGCCGGGTGAAAAAATCCCTGTTGATGGTGATGTGGTTGGTGGAGAATCTTACGTTGACGAATCTATGATTAACGGTGAACCTATTCCTAAAGTAAAAAAAGATGGCGAGGAAGTCTTTGCCGGAACAATCAATCAGGATGGCGTATTGTATATCAGGGCTCAAAAAATCGGAAAGGAAACAGTACTGTCCAATATTATTCGTCTGGTTGAAAAGGCGCAAAGCTCAAGACCTCCTGTCCAAAAATTTGCAAATACCATTGTAACATACTTTATTCCTGTAATACTGTCAATAGCCATAATCGTATTCCTGATATGGTATGTTGTCCTGGGAGCTTCGCTGCTGTTCTCCCTGACCTGTCTGATATCAATATTGGTTGTTGCATGTCCGTGTGCATTGGGACTCGCCACTCCAACGGCCGTTACTGTAGGGGTTGGAAGGGCAGCCGAATTCGGCATTCTGATTAAAAATGGCGACACTCTGGAAAATGCAGGTCAGATTGATGTTGCGGCATTTGACAAAACAGGTACAATTACCGAAGGAAAACCTGAAGTTGATGATGTAATATGCTATGACATTTCAGATAGTGAATTAATTAGGCTTGCGGCAAGCGTTGAGCAGAATTCATCACACCCAATCGCCAAGGCCATTGTAAACAAATCCAAAGAATTAAGCATTGATTTGAATCAGACAACCGATTTTGAAAATGTGACCGGTAAGGGATTGAAGGCCAAAATTGATGGTATTGAAGTTTTGGCGGGAAACCTTGCCTTGATGGAATCGGAGAATGTGGAAGTGTCTTCAGAATTGATTGAAAAATACCATGACCTTGAGAAATTGTCTAAAACAATAATCTTTTTGGCTAGGGATAAATCCATAAAAGGTATCTTGAGTTTATCTGATAAGATTAAGGCCAATTCCAAAAGAACTATTGATGAACTGCATAAGATGAATGTTGAAACATATATGCTGACAGGAGATAATGAGTCTACGGCACTTGCAGTTGCCGGTGAAGTCGGAATTGACAATGTGAAGGCGGGAATTCTTCCGGAAAACAAGTTGGATATTGTAAAAGAGACTCAATCCAACAACACTAGAAAGGTTCTCTTTGTCGGGGACGGTATCAATGATGCTCCAGCTCTAACTCAGGCAGATATTGGTGTTGCAATGGGCAACGGAACAGATATTGCCATGGAAAGCGGGGACATTGTTATTATGGAAGGTGATTTGGAAAACGTTGTTGCTGCAGTTCAGTTTTCTAAAAAAGTCATGAGAAGGATTAAGGAAAATATATTCTGGGCATTTGCATATAACACAATACTGATTCCTGTTGCTGCAGGCGTTCTTTATCCTACATTCGGAATAATGTTCGAACCGGCCTTGGCAGGTCTGGCAATGGCATTGAGTTCAGTTACTGTCATATCCCTTTCATTGATGCTTAAGAGATATGTTCCTGAAATAAAAAGAGAAAGTAAAAATTAATTGGTCTAATGATCAATTAATTCTAATTTTAATTTTCCAAGCTTTGGAGCTAAAAAGTTATAAAATACGGCAATAAGCGCTGCAACGATAAATCCGCCGACAAATCCGCTGATTACATTGCTTAAAAGACTCATAACAGTTCCTCCACTAATCACCATAATGATTCCTACAATCAGGTCCAATACTCCTGACACGATTGAAAACGCTATTGCAAATTTCATCACGTCAATTGAATCGATAGAGGTCATCTCATTTTCTTTAGATAATTCTAAAGTTATTCCTCTGCCTTTGGATGCAATAAAATTGTAGAGGTATGTTCCAATCAGTACAAATACAAAGGTTATGATGAATGAACCGAACAGAATCATTATGATTGTCATCGGCTGGGTCATGACCATCATCATCTGATATAGGCTATATGCCATTATTTGCTGGCCGCTGAACATCAGGGTTTGGATTGCTGCATTCATAATCATAGGCAATAGCATAACAGAAACCAGGTAAAGCAATACGGCCTGTATCAATGTGATTGTTGCAACGATAGTTGCTGTTTCTGTAGTTGATACCTTAACAAGCTCATTATTGTCAAATATGAAATAGATGTTTCTCAATTTTGAGGATAATAAGTTGTAGAATAATCCGTCGGAGAAGTATCGGTATATTCCTGTAATGAATCCGCCGACAATGATTGTAGGAACGATATAGATTGAAACTCCAATGCTTGCCGGTGATGTTATGGCAAACACTATTACCACAAACAGTGAAATCAACACTGAAATCAACACATTGATTCCGGTCATTATTGTTGTAAATGAGCTCAAATCAATGGAGTTCAGTACTTTTATGTTGCTCATTGTTTTCACCTAAAACCATTCTTTTGACTTTTCAAGAAGTTCGTCGATGATTATCGGTACGGATCCGATGTATGTGTGAGGGTCCATAATCTTTTCGACATCGGCTTCTGTCAGGTATTTCTGAACGTCTTCGTCTTCCAGAATCAATTCGCCGAGAAGCAATTTTTCCTTATTCGCTTTGATTGCATTTTTTCTTACAATGCCGTATGCGGTTTGTTTTCCCATTCCGGCACGGGTAAGTTCGGCCATTAATCTTTCAGCCATGATTAAACCGTTGGTTAAGTTAAGGTTTCTTTCGATGTTTTCATCGTAGAATACCAGATTGCTCATTAGTTTGATTGTCAGGTTTAAGATGTAGTCGGTTAATATGCAGCTTTCCGGAAACATTATCCTTTCACAGGATGAGTTGGTAAGGTCTCTTTCATGCCAGAGAGGGTTGTTGTCCAAGGCTGCATTTACAAATGACTTGATGATTCTTGCAACACCGCAAATTCTTTCGGCTGTAATCGGATTCATTTTATGTGGCATGGTACTGCTTCCAACCTGCTTTTCAGGATCGAAGTATTCACCAACTTCCATGAGTTCAGTTCTTTGCAGGCTTCTGATTTCCAGTCCGATTTTATCTAATGTACTTGCGATATTGGCTAGGACGCTGATGAATTCGACATGATTGTCTCTTTGAACTACCTGGTTTGTGATTGTAGCTGCAGGAAGTCCCAATATGTCTGCTACTGTTTTATGTATTTCCCAACCTTGTTCGCCTAATGCGGCGGTGGTTCCGACAGCTCCGTCCATCATTGCAATACAGACATTGGATTCGGCATTTTCTAATCTTACATATTGTCTGTGGAGTTCGTCAGCCCAAATACCGAATTTCATTCCGTATGTTGTTGGAAGGGCATGCTGTCCGTGAGTACGTCCGATACATACTTTCATTTTGTTTTCTTCAGCTAATTTAAGCATTATTTTAGTTAATCTTTCCAATTTTTCTTTCAGCACGTCAATTGAGTCTCTGATGAGCAATGAATTGGAACTGTCCACTATGTCATTTGAAGTAGCTCCAAAGTGAACGTATTCGCCGGCACCGTTTTCACATACTTCTGTAATTCCTTTTGATAATGCTGCGATATCGTGGTTGGTTTCAGCTTCAATTGCTTTTACTCTTTCCAATTTTACAAATTCTGTTGTGGCTTTTGCAGCGATTTCATCTGCAACTTCCTGTGGGATAATTCCAAGTTTTCCTTCAGCTTGAGCTAATGCGGATTCAACATCCAGCATTCTTTGCAGTTTGTTTTCCTCTTCCCAAATTTTTTTCATTTCGGGAGTACCATATCTAAATTCAATAGGATGTATAGCCATTTTTTATCATCTCAAAAATTATTATATGTATATATTTTGTTCATTAATAGTTTTATATTTTAGTAATTGATGCAACACATTTATATAGGTTTTATAAAAAAAATAATATTACCATTTATATTCAATATAAATAGGTGGATTATATGGAAACAAAAATCAGACAGTTTCGTCAAAAATTAGGCATGACGCAACAAGAACTTGCTGATGCCGTTGGCGTTACTCGTCAAACAGTAAATGCTTTAGAAAACGCTCGCTATAACCCTTCCTTATTATTAGCCTATAATATTACTAAAATGTTGGGAAAAAAACATATTGAAGATGTATTTGTCTTTGAAAACGATTAAAATAATTCTAATTTATGTACTTTTCAAATACTTAATATTGCAGTAATTACTTAAAAATGAGGAAAATCGTTAGAAAACATAGGAAATGGGGGTTATTTTTCCGTTAAATGTTAGCTATGCCTATGTAAATTTATGATGTGTTTATAAAATAAGTTTAAATTAAGTATTTGGCGTATATATGGATGTTTATTGTTATTTTAATAAATTTAACATTATAAATTGCTAAATTAAAAATTTATTGGATTTTTATCCATTTATTATTTTTTTTTAAGATATTATGTCACTGTTTAATGAAAAACTCAAAAGCATTCATCTTGTGGAATTTTTGGCACTCTTTATAATATTGCTTGTTGCAATGTTCGGTTTGAATTATTTCAACATTCATATGAATTCTACATTGATGTATGTTATCATCATTGCTTACTTTCTGTTTAAGTTGAGAAATTCTTTTTCAGAATTCAAGGAGGATTTGCTTAATATATTTTCAGAGGTTTCTGCCGAAACCATTGTATCAATAGTATTTTTAAACATTTTCTTTTCCTATGGGATGCTGTACTTTTCAGATTTCATTCTTCAATGGGTCAATGCAGGTGATTTTCATGTTCCGTTTATGAGTTTGAACGGGGGAATTATTGGTATTTTGGGATTTTTATCTGTTGTTTTCCTTTCCCCTATTGCAGAAGAGCTGATTTTCAGAGGCATTTTTTTAAATAAGCTGAAAATCATTGTACCGACAACTTTTGCGGTTTTGATTTCATCGCTTCTTTTTGCATCCCTTCACAGTTTCGGAAGCATATTTTCGGCTTTCATATTTGGAATCTGCATGGCGATATTATACCTTAAAAGCGAAAATATTCTGGTGCCTATTTTTGGACATTTTATAAACAATCTGATTGGGGAAAGTGTTTATCATCTGGATTGTGGTGAAATATTGTTCACTAACTGGTTGGCCGTTGATATAATGTCCGTTTTTGCTGTTGTTTCTTTTGTTTTGCTTTTGAAATTCATCTGTTCCAACTTAAAAATATTTAAATAATTAAAATATAAAGATTATTTTAAAGGTGTTTACATGGATTTGAGAAAAATTGGTATTGCTCTTATTTTTATTGGGATCGTGTTTTCTGTTGCATTCGTCGGCAACAATAAGATTTTCGTACCTGCTTTGACAATCGCCCTTCTAGGATTTTTTGCAACTGTTGTAGGCTTTGTAAGTGAGATTAGAAGAAGAAAAATAATTAACGACAGACTTGATAAAGATATAGGAAGTATTCTCCAGCCGATGATTACTAAGTATTCAAATCTCAACAGACAGTATCGCAGCCAGTTCGATGATGATGAATACGTTCAGAAAAGGTTACAGCTGAATAGGGATTTGGAGCAGGAAATTGCTGAAAAATTGCCTTATTTGGAAAGTAGGGAAATTAAAAAGATTGTTATTGAGTTTAGCAAGGAACAGGATAAAATCAATTAAATTTTTTTGCCCAAATAATATAATGTACAAAAAGTTACAACAAGGTTTTAAATAGTACATTATACTAATTAGTATATTAGTGATAAAATGTTTTCCCCAAGTATAGAAGAAGTAAAAGTAATTGCAGAAAATGAGGAGTATAAGCGTATACCGATATCTTATGAATTGTTTTCGGATATTGCAACTCCTATAGAAGTTTTAAGAATTTTAAAAGGAATCAGTAATCATTGTTATATGCTGGAGAGTATTGAAGATGCAGAGAAATGGGGAAGATACAGCTTTCTAGGTTATGACCCTCTTTTGGAATTCACATGCCAGAACGGCGTCGTACAGATTAGGGGTGATGCTGATTTTAATGAGCTTAATGATGATGTTATCACAATCAAGACAGATTCTCCAAGTGAAATAATCAGGGATCTGGTTTTAAGGAACAAGTCCCCGAAACTGGATTATTTGCCTCCGTTTACGGGGGGTTTTGTAGGGTATTTTGCTTATGATTATATCAAGTATTCCGAGCCTTCCCTAAATCTCGATGCTGAAAATCAGGATCAGTTCAAGGACATTGACCTGATGCTGTTTGACAAGGTCATTGCCTTCGATAATTTCAAGCAGAAGATAATAGTCATTACAAACATCAAAACAGATGACTTGGAAAATAATTATGAAAAGGCCTGCAGAGAATTGAGGGAAATTGCAGATTTAATAAAAAACGGTAAAAAAACAGAAATCGAACCGTTAAAGTTAAAATCAGAGTTCAGGCCTGTATTTTCACGTGAAGAATACTGCGACATGGTTGAAAAGGCCAAGGATTATATCCGTGAAGGGGACATCTTTCAGGTTGTGCTCTCCAACAGAATAGAGGCTGACATTTCCGGAAGCCTCTTTGACACCTACAGGGTTTTGAGAACCACCAACCCATCTCCATACATGTTTTACTTCTCAAGCAATGATATAGAAATTGCAGGTGCTTCTCCCGAAACGTTGGTTAAGTTAAATGGCAGAAAATTATATACATTCCCTCTAGCAGGAACAAGGCCTCGAGGAAAAACTCCCGAAGAGGACTTAAAGCTTGAAGAGGAATTGTTGGGTGATGAAAAGGAATTGGCTGAACATAATATGCTTGTTGATTTGGGGCGCAATGACATTGGAAGAATATCTGAAATAGGTTCTGTGCATGTGGACAAGTACATGTCAGTTGAAAGGTTTTCTCATGTGATGCATATTGGTTCAACAGTTACTGGAACTTTAAAAAGCGATTTGGATCCTCTTGCTGCAATCGATTCAATATTGCCTGCAGGAACATTGTCCGGAGCTCCAAAGATAAGGGCATGTGAAATAATTAATGAGCTTGAAAACAATAAGAGGGGAATATATGGTGGAGCTATCGGATATGTGGATTTGAGCGGAAATATCGACACCTGCATTTCCATAAGGATAGCATTTTCCCGCAACAATAAGGTATTTATCCGTTCCGGTGCAGGAATTGTTGCCGACAGCGTGCCGGACAGTGAATTTGAAGAGAGCCTGAACAAGGCGGCTGCAGTAATCAACGCTTTAAAATTTGCAGATGGTGGTTTGGAATGATTCTTTTAATTGACAATTACGATAGTTTTTCATATAACCTGTTCCAACTTGTTGGAGAGGTTGACTGTGATATTTTAGTCTACAGAAACGATAAGATTACATTGGATGAAATAGAAAAATTGAATCCTGATGCGATAGTGCTGTCCCCTGGTCCGGGAAAACCTGAAAACGCTGGAATCTGCATTGATTTGGTTAGACAATTTCATGATAGAATTCCAATTTTAGGTGTTTGCTTGGGCCATCAGGCAATTTGCGCCGCATTCGGAGGTAAAATATCCTATGCGGGAAGACTGATGCACGGGAAGTCTTCAGATATTTCTCTAGATTATGATTTTATTTTTAAGGGACTGCCAAGTGAAATTACCGTCGGCAGATATCATTCCCTGAGTCTTGTTGAAAGCACTGTTCCGGAATGCATGGAAGTAATCTCAAAAGCAAAGGATGACGGAGAGATAATGGCCGTCAAACATAAGCAGTTCAATGTTTATGGTCTCCAGTTTCATCCGGAATCAATATTGACTCCTGACGGCATTACGATTATTGAGAATTTCATTGAAAAAGTTAACAGAGGGATATTATGATTAAGGAAGCTATTTTAAAAGTATATAAACATCAAGATTTAACTTATGATGAGGCATATGAGGTTATGGATGAAATCATGAGTGGTGAAGCAAGTGAAGTCCAGATGAGCGCTTATCTGACTGCAATGTCAATGAAAGGTGAAACAATTGATGAAATCACTGCATCTGCCGCTGCGATGAGGGCTCACTGTGTAAGGCTTTTGAACGATAAGGAAGTGCTTGAAATCGTTGGAACCGGAGGGGACGGATCCAATTCTTTTAACATTTCAACAACCTCTTCCATTGTCATTTCCGCTGCAGGAGTTCCTGTTGCAAAACATGGAAACAGGTCAGCATCCAGCAAATGTGGTGCTGCAGACGTTTTGGAAGAATTGGGCGTAAACATCCACATTCCTCCTGAAAAGAGTTTGAAGTGCTTAAGTGAAATCAACCTGTGTTTCCTGTTCGCCCAGAATTATCATCTCTCCATGAAATATGTTGCAGGAGTGCGCAAAGAACTGTCAATAAGGACAATATTCAACATATTGGGACCTTTGACAAACCCTGCCGGTGCTACAATGCAGGTTCTCGGAGTATATGAGAAAGATTTGGTTGAACCGCTCACAGAAGTCATAAGCAACCTGGGCGTAAAATCTGCGGTTGTCGTTTATGGAATGGATGAAATGGATGAGATATCAATTGGTGATAAAACTTTTGTATGTGAACTTAAAGATGGAAAAACAAGGTCTTATGAAATTTCACCAGAATCTTTTGGCATGGAATGCTTTTCAAAAGAGGATATTGTAGGTGGCGATCCAAAGGAAAATGCGCAAATCACTCTATCAGTTTTGAATGGAGAAAAAGGACCTAGAAGAAATGCTGTTTTGCTTAATTCTGCAGCAGGACTATATGTTGCAGGCAAGGTAGGCTCATTGAGAGAGGGAGTAATTCTTGCAGGAGATATTATCGATTCAGGTAGGGCATTAAGACAGCTTGAAAAATTTATAGAATGTACAAACAGGTGATTATTATGTTGGATGAGATTGTTGCAAAAACAGAGGAGCGCTTGATTGAAGCTAAAAAGAACAAATCTTTGGATGAACTTAAAAGGGAAGTTTCTGAAATGGAAACCTCAAATGATTTTCCATTTAAGGAAGCACTCATTGATCCTCAGATTGCAATTATTTCAGAAGTCAAAAAGGCTTCTCCTTCAAAAGGGGTGATAGCTGAGGATTTTGATTATGTTGCTATTGCCAAGGAATATGAGGATGCCGGTGCTTCAGCCATTTCAGTATTGACTGAGCCTTATTTTTTCCAGGGATCCAACGATTATCTAAAGGAAATTTCCGAAAATGTTTCCATTCCCATTTTGAGAAAGGACTTTGTTATAGATGAGTATATGATTTGGGAAGCCAAGCTTCTTGGAGCCTCTGCAGTGCTTTTGATAGTGGCAATATTGGATATTGTTCAGCTTAAGAAATTTTTGGACCTTGCTCATGATTTGGGTCTTTCAGCTATTGTTGAAACTCATGATGGCAATGAAATCAGAACAGCCATGAATGTCGGTGCTGAAATCATCGGTGTGAATAACAGGAATCTTAATGATTTTACTGTAGATATCGAAAATAGTATCAGCTTACGTAGATGTGTGAGTGACAATATATTATTTGTTTCTGAAAGCGGCATTAAAACAAAGGAAGATGTCACTAGATTAAAAGAAAATAATGTCAATGCAGTTTTAATAGGTGAAACTTTAATGAAAAGCGATGACAAAAAGGCTTTGATAGCGGAGTTGAAGAATGGTTAAAATTAAAATCTGTGGACTTAGGCGACTGGAGGATATAAGCATCGTCAATAGGTATAAACCTGATTATGTTGGTTTTGTATTTGCAGATTCAAAAAGAAAGGTTTCACACGATTTTGCATATGAAATGAAAAGCAATTTAAGTTCAGATATAGTTCCTGTCGGAGTTTTTGTCGATGCGGATATTGGAGAGATTGTCGAGCTATTTGACAGGGGAATTATAGAAATTGCTCAGCTTCACGGTCTTGAAAGTGAAGATTATATTAATAAATTAAGAGAAAATACTAATGGTGAACTAAAGATTATAAATGCAATTGAAATGTCTGATGAAAAGGATTTATTGGAATATGACAATTCAATTTCTGATTATTTGCTGCTTGACAGTGGAAAGGGCAGTGGAAAAACTTTTGACTGGGGTTTGATTAGAAAAGATTTGAATAAGGAATTCTTTTTGGCCGGGGGAATCAATATTTCAAATATCGCAGATGCCATTGAAGAATTCAATCCCTATGCAATCGATTTGAGCTCTGGTGTTGAAACTGACGGATTTAAAGATGAAAATAAGATTGAAGAAATTATGGAGGTTATACGTTGAGTAGAGGAAGATATGGCGAATATGGTGGACAGTACATATCTGAAACATTAATGAATGAGTTGCTTTACTTGGAAGAGCAATATAATCATTACATTAATGATGATGAATTTGTAGGGGAGCTTAATACATTATTGAGAGAATATGCTGGAAGACCTTCCTTATTATATTATGCTGAAAGAATGACAGAAGACCTTGGCGGAGCTAAAATTTATTTGAAGCGTGAGGACTTGAATCACACAGGCGCCCACAAAATCAACAATGTTCTGGGTCAGGTTCTGCTGGCTAAAAAGATGGGCAAAACAAGGGTCATTGCTGAAACCGGTGCAGGTCAGCATGGTGTGGCTACCGCAACTGCAGCCGCTTTGCTTGATATGGAATGTGAAGTGTTTATGGGTGAAGTGGATACAAAAAGGCAGGCGCTGAATGTTTACAGGATGGAATTGCTTGGAGCAAAGGTCCATTCCGTCAAGTCAGGAACCAAAACCCTTAAAGATGCCGTTAATGATGCGTTCAGGGATTGGATTGCGCGTGTTCATGATACCAATTATGTTATAGGTTCAACCATGGGGCCTCATCCATTTCCAATGATTGTAAGGGATTTTCAGGCTGTAATAAGTGCTGAAGCTAGGGAGCAGTTTCTTGAAAAAGAAGGAAAACTTCCAAATGCAGTCATTGCATGTGTGGGCGGTGGAAGTAATGCCATGGGAGCATTCTATAATTTCATTGACGATGATGATGTTAAACTGATTGGCTGTGAAGCTGGAGGCAAGGGAATCGACACTCCGTATAATGCGGCAGCCCTGACAAAGGGCAAAATCGGAATATTCCATGGAATGAAATCCATGTTCAATCAGGGGGACTACGGCCAGATTGCACCTGTCCACTCAGTTTCAGCAGGCCTCGACTATCCTGGTGTCGGTCCTGAACATGCCTATCTGAGGGATAGTGGAAGGGCAGAGTATGTGCCTGTCACTGACGAGGAGGCTGTAAGTGCCTTTGAATACCTTTCAAGAATGGAAGGGATTATTCCAGCTATTGAAAGTGCTCATGCTGTTGCTTATGCGATGAAAATTGCTCCAAAAATGGATAAAGATGATATAATTATGATTTGTCTTTCCGGAAGGGGAGATAAGGATGTTCGCTCAATTGCAGAATATAGAGGAGTTGATTTAGATGAGTAAAATTTCCAATGCCTTTAAAAATGGGAAGGCTTTCATCGGATTTTTGACTGCAGGAGACCCGACAGTTGAAAAGACTGTCGAATATATCCTGGCCATGGAAGAGGCAGGATGTGATTTAATAGAGATAGGCATTCCGTTTTCTGATCCTATGGCTGAAGGTGTTGTAATTCAGGACGCCAATGTCCGCGCACTAAAGCACAACACCACCACTGACGATGTCTTTGAAATAGTAAGGGCAGTCCGTTCCAAAACCGATATTCCTTTGGTGTTTTTGACCTATATCAATCCTGTCTTCTTTTATGGATATGAGGAATTCTTCAAAAAATGTGGAGAATTGGGTATTGATGGAATCATATCTCCTGACCTGCCTTATGAGGAAAAAGGTGAGATTGCAGACATAGCCCGCAAAAATGATGTTGACGTTATCTCCTTGATTGCTCCAACTTCCAAGGAAAGGATTCAGATGATTGCAAATGATGCAACCGGATTTATCTATGTAGTGTCATCCCTGGGTGTTACCGGAATGAGGTCTGAAATAAAAACAGATTTGAAATCCATTCTGGAGGATATCCGTGATGTTACTGATTTGCCGTTGGCTGTTGGATTCGGTATCAACACTCCTGAACAGGCAAAAGACATTTCAAGATTGGCTGATGGAGTAATTGTCGGCAGTGCAATCGTAAAAATCATTGAAGAGCATGGTGAAGATGCTGCAGATGCATTAAAAGAATATGTTTCAAGCATGAAAGAGGCATGTAACTGAAAATTTTCACAAATGAAAAAACTTATTAAATAATAATGATAAAAATATATTCATAATATATAATTTTAATTAAGAGGATTATTTATGTTTAAAGCAGAATTAAGTGATTCTAGTATATTAAAAACCAGTTTTGATGCTATTTCATCAATTGTTGATGAAGTGCAAATTCAAACTGATAGTGAAGGCATGAGATTAGATGCCTTAGACCGCAGTCACATAACTTTCGTACATTTGGAGTTAAAATCCAGCTTATTCGATGAATACATTTGTGATGTTCCTGAAAAGATTAACATAGATACCGATGAGTTCATGAGAGTGCTTAAACGTGCAAAATCTCAGGACAGAGTATTGATGTCTGTAGATGAAGGTAATTTTATCATTACTTTTGAAGGAGACGCTACTAGAACTTTCAAAATAAGATTAATAGATATGGAATATGACAATCCTGTTCCACCTTCTATTGAACATCCTACTAACTTTAAAGTTCGTTTCTCTATACTGAAAGACTGTATCAACGATATTGACATATTTTCAGATAAGATTGCACTTCAGGTCGATGAAGATTACTTCATTGCCTCAGCAGACGGTGAATTCGGTGATGCAAGCATCAAATATCTTCACGGTGAAAATATCCAGGAACATGCTAAGGCTTTGTTCTCATTGGATAAGATTAGAGAAATGCTTAAAGCAGATAAATTTTCAGAGGAAGCTGAAATCAGTTTAGGTACCGACATGCCTTTAAGTTTAACTCTTAATATGGTTACTGGTGACGGTAAACTTAGTTTCTTGCTTGCTCCTAGATTGGAAACAGATGAATAATTTCATTTGTTTATCTTTTTTTTATTTTTAAGAAAAATTATTTTTTTAGAGATGGTATTAAGTGGATCAATTTTACAAAACCCTGCGCGATATTCAAAAAAAGGAACGTAACAACAGTACTTTGGCTCGTGTAGATGAGGATTTTTATAATAAAATACATCAGTATCTCGATGAGCTGAAACAGCAGGCAATCAGCGATCCGTTTTCCAATGTTCCGCAGATGCTGCATGAGGCTCAAAGGATTGCTACTGAAATCTGCGAGAGAAGGGAACATAAGATTACCGATGCCGCTGTTGTAAATATCCACAGGTCATATCATCTGTTTACAGGCAAGCCTCAGTTTGATCTTGTCGATACCACTCCATTGAATTTGACTCCCGAAGAGGAAACATTCTATTTTTCATTAATTGACAATTTAAAAAATCACAGAAGAACCATTTCACTGGAAAAACTCTCTGATGATGATGAATCCGATGAAAAGATTGTTATCAAGCCGAGGGAAACCCAGTCAAATACGTTGACTTCTCCAAAGACTGTTGAAAAACCGGAGGACGATGAGGTATTGAACAGATTGGACGAAATTTCCAAGGCCAAACCGATTGTCGCCAAAAGGGAACCTATAGAAAAGCAAATCATCAAATCCCAGAATGAAAAACTGAAAGAAGAGGCTGCCGGTATGCCTAAAGCCCCAAAACCTCAGGATAATCTTGAAGAGAATCCTAATTCTTTGGATGAAAATGAGGAATTTTACGATTTTGAGGCTAAAAAAATAGCAAAGGAAACAGAACTTGTCACAATGTTGGTTTTTGATGAAATCGGTCCTATAGTCGGCGTCGATGAAAAAATCTACGGTCCTTTCAGACCTCAGGATCTGGTCACTTTGCCTTTGATAAATGCAAAAATATTTTTCAAAAACCGCAAGGGCAGACAAGTTAAAATATAGGATTTTGCCATTAACTTTAAATAACTTGATAAATAGATATATTGAATGTATCTATTTGTGATATTAAAAAATTATATTTTTTTATAATTTGGATTTCTGCTGCCTGTAGACTTGATGCGTTACAATGCAGTTTTAATCTCTAACGTTTTCTAATTTAATTTGAGTTTAGATAAATTCATGGATAGGTTTACATTGACTTATTAATTATGGTGAAAAAATGAAAATACCAAAAGAAAAAAGAACATACTGTCCTCACTGTAAAAGACACACTATGCATGAGGTACACACTGCTAAAAAAAGAAAAGCTAGTGAATTGACTTGGGGACAAAGACAATTTAGACGTGTAACTGCTGGTTACAGAGGTTATCCAAGGCCTTTACCTGCCGGAAACAAACCTGTTAAAAAATTAGACTTAAGACTTAAATGTAAAGAATGTGGAAAATCTCACATTAAACAATCTTTCAGAACTGGAAAACCAGAATTCGTAGCAAAATAGGTGATTTACATGGTTAGTAAAGGAAGAGGAAACTTTTTAAAAGTTAAATGTTTAGATTGTGACAATGAACAAGTAATATTCGATCGTGCAGCATCTGACGTAAAATGTATTATTTGTGGTAAAACTCTTGTCAAATCTCGTGGTGCTAAAGCTAAAATCACAGCACACATCGAAAAAGTTTTAAACTAGATTTCTAGTTTTCAACTTATTTTTTACTATTTTTTATAATTTTTAATTAATGTTGGTGAGAGCATGGTAAGGAAAAGTCAAGAATGGCCTGATGAAGGGGAACTTATTGTTGGTACTGTTTATAAAGTTCTTAATTATGGGGCTTTCGCTAAATTAGAAGAATATCAGGGCAAAGAAGCTTTTATTCATATTTCCGAAGTCTCTTCTGGTTGGGTTAAAAATATTAGAGATCATGTAAGAGAAAACCAAAAAATTGTTTGTCGTGTTCTCAGAGTGAATCCTAAAAAAGGGCATGTAGATGCCTCTTTGAAAAGAATCCGTGAAGATCAAAGAACTAAAAAAATCCAGCATTGGAAAATTGAACAGAAAGCTGAAAAATTTTTAGAATTATCCGCCAAATCCTTAGGTAAGAATTTGGATGAGGCTTATGATGAAGTCGGTTACGAGCTTATGGATATCTTCGGGGATGTTTATGGTGCTTTTGAAACTGCTGCTGATGAAGGTGCGGAGTCTCTTACTGAAGAAGGGATCCCACAGGATTGGGCTGACGCCATTACTGAAGTGGCTAAAAAGAACATCACACCTCCGGAAGTTCACATCAGCGGTTATGTTGACATTGAAACTTTCGTACCGAACGGTGTTGAGGTAATCATTTCCGCCCTCAAGGCTGCTGAAGACAACGGCGATGAGGAGGAGGAAATCAAGGTTCAGTGCGTCGGTGCACCAAGATACAGGATTACCGTAAAATCTACTGATTACATTTTAGCTGAAAAGGCTCTTAAGGCTGCCGCTGAAAGATGCATTGCAGTCGTTGAGGAATCTGACGGAAACGGTTCTTTCTTAAGAGAGTTAGATTAATTAGATTCTTATGAATATGAAAATGAACAGATGTCCTGAATGTGGAATTTATACTTTAAAGGATGCCTGCCCAAAATGCGGCGGGCAGCTTAAAGTCATTTATCCTCCAAAATTTTCGGTTGAGGACAAATACGGAAAATACCGCCGTATATTAAAAAAAGAAGCCATGAAGGAGCAATAGGGTATGGATATTACAGAAATTATTACTTTAGAAGAAATCGAATTGGAAAATCCTATTTTTATAGAGGCATTGCCTGGCATAGGGCATGTCGGTAAATTGGCTGCTGACCATATTATTGATGAGTTTGAAGCTACTAAATTTGCTGAAATTTATTCTCCAACTTTCCCTCCTCAAGTTCTTGTTAAAGAGGAAGGCATTGTTTCAAATATGATAAATGAGCTTTACTGTCTTAAGGATGTTGGTGAAGACAATCTGGATTTGATAATTCTGGTTGGAAATACACAGTCCCTGACTCCTGAAGGCCAGTATATCATGTGCAAGGATATTCTGGATTATGTAAAGAAATTCAACATCAGCAGAATTTTTACATTGGGCGGAATGGCTACCGGTCAGCCTGTAGAAGAATACAAGGTTTTAGGAGCCGCTACCCATGAAGAGGATGTTGAACTGTTGAAGGAAGCAGACATTGAAATCAGGTCTAATGATGGCGGAATCGTTGGCGCTTCAGGACTATTTTTAGGCTTGGCTGTCCGTCAGGGAATTCATGGTTCATGTCTTATGGGTGAAACCCCAGGATATTTCATTGACGCAGAGTCTGCAGAAGCAATATTGAATAAGCTTTCCCATTTGCTTAATTTTGAAATTAATGTTGATAAATTAGAGGAAAGAGCTGAAGAAACAAGACAAATGATTGCTAAAGCTCAGCAAATGGAACAGGATTTAATCAATAAGGCAAATGCAGGAAATGCAGATGACCTAAGATATATTGGATAATATTTGA
>NZ_CADCJB010000021.1 GCF_902801725.1 uncultured Methanobrevibacter sp.
AAGTTCATTATGGGTTTTACGAGTACAACCATAGTTTTGTTTAAACATGACTTCTTGTTCGGGAGTTAAATGAAGCTTAACAACCACACCTCGAATATATTCGCCCATAAATCTCATTCCTCCAGTCCAATATATATAATATTTTTATTTCATTATCTAAAATGGAAAACATCTACTCTTTTTTAAAACAACAATTAAAATCACATTTAATTGAATAATATCTCATTTATAATTACTCCTATATAAAAAATGAGAGAGAGCATTTGAAAAGTAATCGAATAACGAACTCAGAGCAATTTTTCAAACCCAAAACAATTTTTCATACCCAAAGCAATTATTTAATAATCCAATAACAAAAAAGTATACTGAATAAAAATTCATGACATAAAATAGCCTCAAAAAAACGCAAATAAAATAAAACACAATAAAATTAATTAAAAAAGACAGTACACCCCATAGTGCAATTCATCCACAACTTGCAGAAGTTGTGGTATTCTTGCATTTTAAAGATAAAAAAAAACTTGCACAAAATCTACAAAATTTTTAGTAAGGTGCTGTGTTTTGCACACCCTACTCAATGTAATCAAATCTTGTCTCTAAAATAATGATTAACGCAAAACCAATTACGGCAATGATTAAACATGGGAAAAGACCTGAAAAATTTAAACCCGCTGAATTTATGATTTCTACAGCCGGAACCTTTAAAGATCCAAGCATAACCCCAATAAGAAATGCCATTGTAACATGTTCATGGTTTTTAAGAAGATAATTTAAGATTTTTGAAAATCCAAGAATACCTATTAAAGCACCTACAACAAAAGTAATGATTTCTGCGAAATGAAGCTCGTGAAGTGCTGTCAGCATGTATTCATATTGACCTAGAAGCAATAATAAAAATGATCCTGAAACACCCGGCAAAATCATTGCACAGATTGCTATCATACCTGAGAAGAATAGGACAATTAAAGAATGGTTTGCAGCCATAGGATTTAAACTTACAAATATGTATGTTAAAACAGCACCTATTATGGCAAATAGAATATTTTTTAAGTTAATTTCATTTAATTTCTTAAATAGGATTACTGCTGAAGCTATGATTAAACCTAAGAAAAATGAATAAGTTAATGCAGTATGCACATCCATACAATATGTAACAACTTTTGCCAATGTTAAAAAAGCAACTCCAATACCTAAAACCAATGGAATGAAGAATTTGAAATCAATCTCTTCCAATATGCCATTGACAAAACCTCTGCCATCTCCCCTAAGCAATGGTTTTATAAATCCAAACTTAATGTTACTTATCGCTTCAACCAAATGCCCATAAATTCCAGTAATTAATGCAATTGTTCCTCCAGAAACTCCTGGAACAATATCCGCCGAACCCATAAGGACACCGCGAATAAAAATTAAAATTGCCTCTTTAAAATCAAAACTCAATTTATCACCCAAAATAATTATTATTATATTTGATTTAATTAATTAAATAATTTATTCCAAAAAAAAGTAAAATGATATAAGAAAGAATTATTTTCCTATATCTTCAACCAACTCCTTTGCATATGGAGTGATGTTTTCATCAAGCATTCTTTCTAAAAACTCCCCAGTATATGTGCCTGATTCGGCAACTTCCTCAGGTGTTCCGGTAGCGATAACCTCTCCACCGCCGTCACCCCCTTCAGGACCCAAATCGATAATGTGGTCAGCTGTTTTAATGACATCCAAATTATGCTCAATAACAACAACTGAATTGCCGGCATCGGTTAATCTAGCAAGCACATCCAAAAGCCTTTTTATATCTGCAAAATGAAGACCTGTGGTCGGTTCATCCAAGATATACAATGTTTTACCAGTGCTGCTTCTTGACAGCTCTTTAGCTAGCTTAATCCTTTGAGCTTCCCCACCGGACAATGTAGTTGCAGGTTGTCCGATTTTCATGTAACCCAATCCGACATCATACAATGTCTGAAGCTTTTTGGTAATTTTTGGAATGTTTTCAAAGAACTCCAATGCCTCTTCAACAGTCATTTCCAAGACCTCATAGATATTTTTACCTTTATATCTTATATCCAGGGTCTCTTCATTGTATCTTTTGCCCCCGCATACTTCACACGGCACATAAACATCTGCCAAAAAGTGCATTTCTATTTGAACTATACCGTCACCAGAGCATGCTTCACATCTTCCTCCTTTTACATTAAATGAGAATCTTCCAGGTTTATATCCTCTGGCTTTGGATTCTGGAGTGTTTGCAAACAGATCACGAATATCTGTGAATACACCAGTATAAGTTGCAGGATTGGATCTTGGAGTTCTTCCGATTGGCTTTTGGTCGATTGCAATGACTTTGTCAATGTTTTCCAAACCTTCAATCTCATCGTATTTTCCGGCGAAAGTGAATTTTTTAGCGAGTTTTCCTTTTGTACCCTTGTATAGGATTTCATTTATCAAACTGCTTTTACCAGAACCGCTGACCCCGGTTACACAGGTAAACTTGCCTAACGGAATTTCAACATCAATATGTTTTAAATTGTTCTGTGCAGCTCCCTTGATTGTTATAAAGTTACCGTTACCATCCCGCCTATTCTTTGGAATGTCAATTTTTTCAGCTCTTGAAATATATTGGCCTGTAAGGGAATCCGGATTTTTCATAATATCCAAAGGTGTTCCCTGAGCTACCACCTTACCGCCATGTTCACCTGCACCTGGACCTATGTCAACCACATAATCCGCAGATAAGATGGTTTCTTCGTCATGCTCAACAACAACCAGAGTATTGCCCAAGTCCTTAAGTCTCTTTAATGCTTCAATGAGTTTAATGTTATCCCTTTGGTGAAGACCGATACTCGGTTCATCCAAAATGTATAGTACTCCCACAAGACCTGACCCTATTTGAGTTGCCAAACGGATACGTTGAGCTTCACCACCGGATAAAGTACCTGAAGACCGTGACATTGACAGATAATCAAGACCTACTTCAACTAGAAAACTTAAGCGCTCTTTGATTTCCTTTAAGACTTCCTTTGCAATGAAATTTTCTCTTTCTGTAAGCTCCAAGTCCTGGAAAAACTGATATGAATCTTTAATAGGCAAGTCACATACGTCAATGATTGATTTTCCACCAACGGTTACTGCCAATACTTCCGGCCTGAGTCTTTTTCCACCACAAATATGACATTTTCTATCGCTCATGAACTTTGAAAGGTATTTTCTTGAATAATTGGACTTTGTTTCAACATATAATCGTTCCATTCTTGGAATAACACCTTCAAATTTACGATTAACCATGTAAGATTTATTTCTTCTCTTGAATGTGAATGGAATTTTTTCATTGCATCCATAAAGAATTGTATTTTGATACTCCCCATCCAATTCATTGAATGGAACATCCATACTGAAATTGAAATGTTTGGAGACTGCTTCAAGCATCTGATAATAGTAATTTTCTCTTGTAGATGATTTGGACCATGGGGCAATAGCCCCTTCATTTAATGTTAATGTATTATCGGGAACAATCAGATTTGGATCGATTTCCATTTTAGAACCGATTCCGTTACATTCAGGACATGCCCCCTGAGGAGCGTTAAATGAAAACATCCTTGGAGTCAACTCTTCAAAGTTTATTCCACAGTCGACACAAGCAAAGTGTTCTGAGTACCTTTTCTCATATTCATCATCATCTGCTGTGAATAAAACTG
The DNA here is from genome assembly GCF_902801725.1 of uncultured Methanobrevibacter sp. GTDB lineage: Archaea > Methanobacteriota > Methanobacteria > Methanobacteriales > Methanobacteriaceae > Methanocatella. The sequence continues at coordinate 3,699 of NZ_CADCJB010000021.1, forward strand.
TAATCAGACCTTCAGAAAACTCTGCAGCAGTTTCAAGAGAATCGACAAGCCTTCTTTTGAAATCAACATCACGTCTGATTTTAAGCCTGTCAACAACAACATCGATGCTGTGCCTATAAGTCTTTGGAAGGTTAATGTCTTCCTCCAAATCTCTAATCTCCCCATCGACACGGACCCTTACAAATCCCTTGTTTCTTAAATCATCCAGAACATCCTTATGTTGACCTTTTTTGTCACGGACAATCGGAGACAGGATTTGGATTTTAATTCCTTCACCTTCTTCTATAACTGATTCTCCTATTTGGCCAATGGTTTGCTGTGATACTTCCTTTCCACAGTTAGGGCAATGAGGAATACCAATTCGTGCATATAATAATCTTAAATAATCATAAATTTCAGTAATTGTACCTACGGTGGACCTTGGGTTTTCCCTTGTTGTTTTCTGATCAATTGAAATAGCAGGAGACAATCCCTCGATTGATTCCATTTCAGGCTTTTTCATTTGACCTAAAAATTGCCTTGCATAAGCAGATAATGACTCAACATATCTACGCTGTCCTTCAGCATAAATTGTATCAAAAGCCAATGAAGACTTACCTGATCCACTAATACCAGTAATTACAATAAATTCATCTCGGGGAACACTCACATCAATATCTTGTAGATTGTGCTCACGTGCACCCTTAATGACAATTTGTTTTTTAGATTCTTCAGCCATAATTATCTCCATTAATTTAGTTATATATTATTAGAACAAACTAGTTTATAAAATATTTCAGAGAGCATTTGAAAAGTAAAATATGCAATAACTTTAAAAAAATAATTTTGAAATGAAACTATGAAAAACACGCATTAATAAAAACTATTTATCCAAACCCTTCAAGGCATAAAGCTTATTTCTTAAATCTGCAGCTCTTTCAAAGTCAAGTCTTGAAGCTGCATCTTTCATATCCTTTTCCAAATCCCTTATAAGCAATTGAAGTTCATCCTTAGGCATTTTAGTAATGTCGGTTCCAATGCCTTTGTATTTTTCATCCTCTTCTGCAAGTTTTTCTTTTAATGTTCTTTGAGTGGACTTTGGAATAATTCCATACTTTTCATTGTATTTCATTTGCAGCGTACGCCTTTTAAGTGTAATATCATATGCATTCTTAACTGAATCAGTCATTTTATCCACATACATTATTACACGACCATTAACATTTCTTGCAGCTCTTCCAATGGTTTGTATTAAAGAAGTTTCGTTTCTAAGGAATCCTTCTTTATCGGCATCCAAAATAGCCACCAAAGACACTTCAGGCAAATCAAGACCTTCACGAAGAAGATTTACTCCAACAAGCACATCAAACTTACCACGTCTCAAATCGTCAACAATGTCAATTCTCTCCAGAGTATCAATTTCAGAGTGCATATACCTTACCTTTACACCAATCCTCGCATAATAATCTGTCAAATCCTCTGCCATTCTTTTTGTTAAGGTAGTAACCAAAACCCTTTCATCCTTTTCGGCAGTCAATTTGGCCTCTTCAAGCAAATCCTCAACCTGACCTGTAACCGGCCTGATTACTACTTCAGGATCCACCAAACCAGTCGGCCTAATAATCTGCTCGACGACATTTCCAGACCTTGAAAGCTCATATTGGGCAGGAGTTGCAGAGACATAAATTACCTGATTGACTGATGATTCAAACTCGTCAAACCTCAATGGCCTGTTTTCCTTTGCAGAAGGCAATCTGAATCCGTAATCAACCAAAGTTTCCTTACGCGCACGGTCCCCGTTATACATTCCCCTAATCTGCGGAACGGTAACGTGGGATTCATCAATTATTGTTAAAAAATCATCAGGGAAATATTCCAAAAGAGAATAAGGCTTATCTCCCCATTGACGACCAGAAAGGTGCATTGAATAGTTTTCTACACCCGGACAATATCCCATTTCCTGAAGCATTTCTATATCAAAACGTGTTCTCTGCTCCAATCTTTGCGCTTCCAGCAACTTTCCTGTTAAATTAAGTTCCTGAAGCCTTTCATCCAATTCGGCAGATATTTTGGAAAGTGCAGTGTCCATTTTGTCCTGTCCGACTACAAAATGCTTTGCAGGGAAAATCATGTATCTTTTAAGAGATTCCTTTTTTCTTCCGGTGACCTTGTCAATCAAGCTAATCGCATCGATTTCATCGCCAAATAGCTCAATTCTTATTGGAGGTGTTCCATGAACAGGATTTATTTCAATGACATCCCCTCTGACTCTAAACTGACCTCTGTCAAACTCAATGTCATTTCGTTCATATTGCATGAAAATGAGTTTGGCTATTATTTCGGATCTGTCATAGATATCGCCAACAGATATTCCAAAGGCAAATTCCCCATAATCCTCAGGAGAACCAATACCATAGATGCAGCTTACACTACTGACAACGATAACATCATCCCTTGACAATAATGATTGGGTGGCGGAATGCCTCATTATGTCAATATCATCATTAATGGAAGCTTCCTTATCTATGAAGGTATCCGTTCGAGGCACATATGCTTCCGGCTGATAATAATCATAATAGCTGACAAAGTATTCAACTGCATTATCCGGAAAGAATTCCTTAAATTCCTCATACAGCTGTGCCGCTAAAGTTTTATTATGTGAAATAACAAGAGTGGGTTTTTGAACCTTTTCAATAACATTCGCCATTGTGAAAGTTTTTCCTGAACCAGTCACTCCCAAAAGAGTCTGTTCTTTTATTCCCTCATTTATCCCTTCAGCTAAAGAATTAATTGCTTTTGGTTGATCACCCAGCGGTTTATAGGGAGAATTTAATTTGAATTCCTTCATAATATCTAATTTTCAATAGAAATATTAAAGCTAATATGGACATATCTTGGAGCACAGCAAGGGATTACCTTTTCATCCCTTATTGTCAAATCACCATAGGAATTGAGTTCTTTTTTCAAATCTTTTTTGATGTCTGAAACAACATCTTCATTATAAATCCTTAAAGAACCTAAAAATACAGTTTTAGCAGACATATTCATTACTGATACGCTTTCAACAATATCTTTTTCAGCATATTTGGCTAAAATATTATTTGATTTATCTACAAGCTCCGCTTTAATTTTTTCCTTATCCATAAGCATTTTATTCCCTCAATGCATCGGCAATAGCTTTTGCAATTGATACACGTGATGTATCTGAAGATAGACTATTGGTACCAATAATTTTACCTGCTCCTGCTGAATAAATCCTTGTAGCACCGTTATTTGTTAGAATAGGATGTACACAACATACATCAACCGCTGAGGCACCATATTGCTTTAAAATGTTAATGGCATTTACAATTGTTCCGCCTGTAGCTATAATATCGTCGACAATAATTGCATGCATGCCTTTTACTGAGTCAATATTAACAGTATTGTCACTTTCACTGTCACATCTGACATCCACAATTCTGGTTTCCACCTTGTCAGGTCCCAAACGTACCTTAGTTAGGTATGTACAATCACAGCCAATGATTTCAGAAATTTCCTGTGCAAAACCATATGCACCCTTATCCGGTGCAATGATAAGAGGCTTTTCATCAGTCTTTTTAAAGAATTTTTTATTCAAATATTCTGCAATGGCGGGCATTGCGGAGATATTTTTTGCAGGAATATCAAAGAAATTTAAAACGCAAGGTTCATGAACATTGAATGTGTAAAACTCATCAGCACCAGCAGATTCGATTAGTTCACAGATGATTTTTGCTGAAATTGTCTCGCCGGGATTGAAACGCTTTTCCTGTCTTGCATAACCCAAGTATGGAACTACAACCTTTACCTTTTTAGCTCCCAAATCTTTAAGATTGGCAATGATGAACAGCAATTCCATCAGATTTTCATCCTGAGGATATCCTGTTGACTGAATAACAGTCACTTCATCTTCAATTTCACCAGTAATTCTCAAATATCTTTCTCCATCCGGAAATTTCTTAGTTTCAACATAACTTACTTCTTCGCCAAGTTCACGAGCAACATGAGCGGCTAAATCTTGAGAAGCTGAACCACCAATAATCACAATATCACCAAATATTTTATTAATAATTATTATGTTTGTGATAATTAAAAAAGTTAAGTATTAATATTTAAAGAGTGTATAAAAATTAATCATGAAAAAATTATTTATAATTCTTGCAGTCCTTGCATTAATAATTGTTGGAATTTTGGCCACAACCCTTGTCAGTCCAATATTGGTTATTGCTGAAGACTCAGGAGAGGATGCGAGCATCGACATGGCCGCCAAGTTCACTCTAACAGGTTATGAATGGGTATATCCTGGAAGTTCAGTGAATGCTGCAGGTCAAACATTGCATAATGTCCACATAGACAACCCTCAAGATCCATATGGTGCTGCACGAGACATTATAACCTATTCCTATAACTATACTCCACACATAATAGTTAGCGTAAACAACGATGCCGCCGAAGCAATATTCGGTTCAACCATTGTAGACGACATTCGTGCAAACGACGCATATAACGGTTATCCAGGTAATGAAAACGTTCAGGGAACTATGGATAGGGGAGATGCGGTGGATACTGCAATGAGCCACAACGGAATGAACATATTCCAAGTTCCTATACAATTTTTAATGGGGAATATCAGACCTATTTTTGTATAATTTCCCCTTCTTTTTTTTAGTGCAACATAATATAAAAAGATAAGCCTACACCTACAGCAGAGATAATGAACTGTATCACACCGTGTATTTTAAGCTCTTTTACAGGTGCCTGAAGCAAATAAAACGGCATGAAAAATCCAAAGAATGCGAATGCACTCATTGTAGTATTTTTAGTCAAAAGTCCGAAAACCACTCCGCTCCAGGATAAAAAAATAGTAACAATATATGAAATCAAAACCGCCTTTTTGTTGATTTGGGGCTGCTGGCCTGTGTAAATGTAGACCTGTTTAGGCTTTAGCCCTTCAACCAATGGAGTGCCACATTTAGCACAATAGTCATACTCGTCCTGATTTTCAAATTCACAGTTTTTACATATTCTTGTCATTAGATTAAATTAACATTTCAAAATATATAAAACTATTTTTCTTTAATCATGGCAATTTCCCTAAATGTTTCGCCCAAATAGTTAACATTGTCTAATTCAGTATAATATTTAAAGCCCAATTTTTCCAAAACCCTTTTTGACTGGTTGTTTTCTATCCGGTATGTTGCAAAAATTCTCTCAATTTCCAAATCATCAAAGGCATGCTCAATTATAGTTCTTGAAGCTTCAACAACCAAACCTCTGCCCCAGTATTTCTCGCCAATCCAATATCCGAGTTCGCCTGAGCCGTCACCCCAGTAATGATTGCCGTCAGGATGGATTAAAAGGCTAACACAACCGATTGGAATTTCATCAAGAGTGATTGCATATGTTTCCCTTTTAGAAAATATAGTATTGATAATGTTTAAACTATGTTCAACACTTTCGTGAGGTGGCCATCCAGCAATTGGACCTATTTTCGGATTTTTTGCAAAATGATACAGACATTCCGCATCACCTTCTTCCCATGGCCTTAAAATTAAGTTTTCAGTTTTAAAAATCATAAAAAAAAGAGTAAAAAAAGGGATAAATTCCCTTATTTCTTCATAGCTTTTTCAACAGCAACCGCTACGGCAACACTTGCTCCTACCATAGGGTTATTTCCCATACCAATCAGTCCCATCATTTCGACGTGAGCAGGTACTGATGATGAACCTGCAAATTGAGCATCGGAGTGCATTCTTCCCATAGTATCTGTCATACCATAAGATGCAGGGCCTGCTGCCATATTATCAGGATGCAATGTTCTTCCGGTTCCTCCTCCAGATGCTACTGAGAAGTATTTTTTACCTTGTTCAATGCATTCCTTTTTATATGTTCCGGCTACAGGATGCTGGAAACGTGTCGGATTAGTTGAGTTACCTGTAATTGATACGTCAACAGCTTCCAGATGCATAATTGCCACACCTTCCCTTACATCATCAGCACCGTAACATTTTACTTTAGCCCTTTCACCATCAGAGTATGCTTTTTCTCTAACTACTTTAACTTCCCCAGTAAAGTAATCAAATTCTGTCTGAACATAGGTAAATCCGTTAATTCTTGAAATAATCAATGCAGCATCCTTTCCAAGACCGTTTAAAATAACTCTTAAAGGTTTTTCCCTAACTTCATTTGCAGAGTTTGCAATTCCAATAGCTCCTTCAGCAGCTGCAAAACTTTCGTGACCTGCAAGGAATGCGAAACATTCACTTTCATCACTTAAAAGCATTGAAGCCAAATTACCGTGACCAAGACCAACTTTTCTGTCATCCGCAACACTTCCAGGAATGCAGAATGCCTGAAGACCTTCACCAATAGCTTTTGCCGCATCAGATGCCTTTACACAACCTTGCTTTACAGCAATTGCTGCTCCAAGAGTGTATGCCCAGCAGGCATTTTCAAAACAAATCGGTTGAACGCCTTTTACGATTTCATAAGGGTCAAATCCTTTATCAAGACAAATTTGTTTTGCTTCTTCAAGGTCTTTAATACCATATTTTTCCAAAACAGGAATGATCTGATCGATTCTTCTTTCATAACTTTCAAATAAACTCATTGTAATCACTCCTTCCTCGGATCAATTTTTTTAGCGGCATCGTCGAATCTTCCATATTGACCTGTTGCCTTTTCAATAGCATCCATTGGGTCAACACCATCCTTGATTGCATCCAACATGACACCCAAGTTAATGTATTTATAGCCTATTATCTCATCATCTTCATCAAGACCAATTTCGGTAATGTAACCTTCAGTCAGCTCCAGATATCTTGGTCCTTTTTCCTTTGTGGAAAATATTGTTCCGACCTGGCTTCTGTGACCTTTTCCCAGATCCTCCAAACCTGCACCGATTTGAAGGCCTCCTTCTGAAAATGCTGATTGTGACCTTCCGTAAACAATTTGAAGGAACAGTTCACGCATTGCAGTGTTTATCGCATCACAAACAAGGTCTGTGTTTAATGCTTCTAGAATTGTTTTTCCAATCAGTATTTCACCAGCCATAGCTGCAGAATGAGTCATTCCGGAACATCCTAAAGTTTCAACTAATGCCTCTTCAATAATACCATCTTTAACGTTTAATGTTAGTTTACAGCATCCTTGCTGCGGTGCACACCATCCTATACCATGAGTAAAACCTGAAATATCAGACACTTCTTTAGCCTTTACCCATTTGCCCTCTTCAGGAATTGGAGCAGGCCCATGATTTGCACCCTTGCGAACAGGACACATATTCTCTACTTCAGTTGAATAAATCATCTTTTTCAATCCTCAACAAGTTTTAATTTTATTAGACATATAATATATTAGAATTATATCAATTTAATATTTTAGGATAACATTTAAAATAATCACAATTAATATACTCAAAAACCATATTAAGATTATGAATGTTAAAGATGGAATAATCGGTTTGTTGATTGGTGATGCACTGGGCGTTCCTGTCGAATTCAAACAAAGAGAATACCTTGAAAAAAATCCCGTTACTGATATGATAGGTCATGGAACATACAATATGCCTGCAGGAACCTGGAGTGATGATTCATCAATGACAATAGCTACAATGGCAAGCATCGTCAATAAAAAGGCTGTTGATTATGAAGACATTATGAATGAATTTTGTGAGTGGATTTTCAACGAGAAATATGTGCAGTATTGCGTATTCGATTACGGAATTACTACAAAAAACGCATTGGACAACTACCACTACAAAAATCTGCCGGCACTGGAATGCGGATGCAGTGGCGAAAGGGACAACGGAAACGGATCTCTGATGAGAATTCTTCCGCTTGCATTTATCCCAAATATAGACTATGAGACAATCGAAAACGTTTCTGCCCTAACACATGCCCACGAAAGGTCAAAAATAGCTTGCGCATTATACATCGAAATTGCCAAATCCATGCTTGAATATGATGATTTGACCATCAGAGAACACATTAAAAAAGCCAACGACAAAATTATAAAGCATTACAATGACTCTGAAGAGTTAAAACACTTCAATAGAATATTTAATGACAATTTAGACGATGTTGACACCATCAGAAGTGGAGGATATGTAATTGATACCTTTGAAAGTGTAATACATTGTCTTGAAAATACTGGCAATTATAGGGATGCAGTTCTTAAAGCCGTCAACCTGGGCCATGACACCGATACTGTAGCTGCCATTTGCGGAGGACTTGCTGGAATTTATTATGGTTTTGATGAAATCCCTATAGATTGGATTGAATCAGTTAGTAAAATTAATCAAGTGCTTTCATTATGTGAAAAATACGAGGCGTTTTGTGATGAATATTAGTGAAACCATTAAGAATATTAGGGCTTCCTGCGATAATTATGTAGACAAAGATTTGGTAGCCACAGTCATTCATGACAACTACTATATGGGAACCAACAACATTTTAGAATTTGACGAATATGGAATTAAAAGCGGAGATTCCTATGAAGACAGGATTTTAAAAATTCTAAACTACGAAAATGTCTTTCTGGCAATTGGAATGTTTGCATTTATCCCAGTTATCAATGAATGTGACATATATTCCGTTAAGGATTATAACATCAAGATGACACAGGAAGAATTCGACAAATATGCATATGAAAAAGAGAGAATATTCGGAATATTAATCAAAAAGAATTCAAGCGATTTCATCATCGGAAGCACAGACCTTTGCGGATGCAGTATTGAGGCTTCCTTTGAGGAAATAGAAAAAAGTAATTTAAAATTTTACAAAAAAATAGAAGAAATTATAGATGATTCAATCATCTATTAATCATTTTCTTTTTAATTTCTTCCCACATCGCCTGCTCTTCACCACATCCGGTCATGATTACATAGTCATAGTCAGAGTTACGGGCAAGTTCAGCTAATTTTTCTATTCTAACGGCCATTTCATCATAGCTTAAAGGATAAAATTCAGCATCAGGATATTCCTTTTTCATTATTTCATAGTACTCGCGAGCCTTATCTATGGATTTTCTTCCAGGAACAACAATAAGATGTGCTGGATTCATGCTTTTGATAACTTCAAAATGGTCTTCAAAGATTTCCTCTTCATCCTCATCGGGAGTTGTATAAATGAACTCCAGAGGCCCGTCAACATACTGGTTCATGAACATTGCATTGATTCTGGCAGCATCTCCATTGTCTCCCTGACCAAGTCCAACGAATTTTCCTCCTATATCTACGACCTCAAACCTTCCAGGAGGAATGAAAGACATGTCCAGATTGTTGAATACATTTTTAACAGTGGATTCTATGTTTTCAACTTTAGGAGTGAATGTTGCATATGTTGTTATTGAAGCCAGTGTATTGTAGATATTGTGGAAACCAAACGGAGGCACGGTAACTTCCACATCAAATTTGACATTTTTTGAAACAGTGTAGTTAAATAAATCACCCTCAATTGTCAATTTCCATGAATCTACATTCAATTCAATGTTTGTTAATTTTACATTTAATTTAGGACGTTTAAATCCGCATCCACATGTATAGATTCCCCTATGATTTAGGAAATGTTTGGAATATGTCAGCATTTCACCACATTTTGGGCATTCAATACTTTCGCCGTTGATGTCCTCTACACCATCACAGTCTATACCATAGTAGTTTATTTTAACATCCTTTTCCTTATTAAGACCAATCAAGGCTGTTCTTGGATCATCCGCATTAGTTACGATGACTCCCCTTTGCATACCTTGAGACAATAATATTTTAGCTTTATAATAATCTTCAAAAGGATTCTTTACGCCTGCAACTTGTGTATGTTCCTGGGAGATAGTTGTATAAACTACTCCAATAGGGTCAACAACCCTTTGAACTGTGTCCGGAATACCATATTTGATATTACGAATACCATATTCAAAAACACCCAAATCTCCTTTTTGTTGAATGAATGCAGAGGCTATAGCATTAATAGTGTTACTCTCAAAACTACTTCTGATTTGAGTATCTGATGATAATAATTTAATTAATAGTGTTGTAGTAGTTGTCTTACCGTTGGTTCCTGTAAGAATTACTGAACCGATTCCCATATCCTTTGACAATTCTGAAACCGCATCAACACCAGCAATTCTTGTAAAAATAATCCCTGCAAAACTTTTACCACTTCCAGACCCAAGTTTGGAAAATGGTCCACCTACCTTAGCTATAAATTTTGCCATACTAATTTTAAAACTACTCATAGTTTAACCTTTGAAAATAAAAATATATAAAAATTTGTATAAAAAATAGAAAAAGAATAATCCAACTTAGTTTGTAGTTGGATTTTTAATATTTGTCTGTGGAACTTTTTCAGCGACTTTGGAACCGATATTCTTCATTTTTTCAATTAATGAGTCTTTTTTAGAACCACTAATTAAAATGTTTTCCAAAACATCACTCAAAGTTTCAGTCGGGATGATTTCAATCATATCCTCATATTTTTTCTCGATCATAACATCTTTCAAGTTGGATTTAGGAATCAATACCTTTTTCATTCCGGCTTCAGCAGCAGCTTCGATTTTAGCTGTTGCACCACCAATAGGCATTACATCTCCGCGTACATTAAGTGAACCTGTTAATGCTACAGTCTGGTCTATTGGAATTTCCTCAACTGCAGAAATGACCGCTGTTGCAATACTTACACTTGCAGAGTCACCTTCCACACCATCATAAGTCTGTATGAATTGAACGTGAATATCATAGTCAGAAATGTCTTTGTTAGTGTATTTTTTAATTAATGCACTTACATTCTGTACAGATTCCTGAGCTATTTCACCTAATTTACCGGTAGCGATAATTTGACCACCGCTTTTAGATTGTGTCGGCGCTGCTTCAGCAGCAATTGGTGAAACGATTCCGCTCCTATCACCAATTACGGCAAGTCCATTTACAAGACCTACCCTTCCTCCTTCAGCAGAAACCATACTGTAATCTTTTCTTTGCAATATTGACCTGTCTGCAATTTGCTGTTCTAAAGTTCTGGCAAATTTCTTAGCTTCAAATACATGTTCAGCAGTTACAAGTTCATCGCCTTTTTCAATTGCCACATCTCCAGCAGATCTTACCAAACCACCAAGATCCCTTAATCTTAAGGTTAAAGCGTTTTGTTTACCTGACCTTCTTTTTGCTTCCATAATGATTTCATCAAGTGCATCTGGAGTAAAGTGAGGAATTCTTCCATCATTTTTAACTTCCTGAGCAACAAACTGAACCAGTTTTTCTCTGTTTTCAGTGGTATCTTCCATGTAATCCTTCATGAACACTTCATATCCGTATCCTCTTATTCTTGACCTCATTGCAATATGCATTCCTTCAAGAACCTGTAGGTTACCGGATGCAACAAGAACAAAGTCACATGGTGCGGCCTGTGATCTTACCATTGCACCACTTGAGTTTTCGCTTTGACCGGTAATGGAATATTGCTTTTCCTGCATTGCAGATAAAAGCTCCTGTTGAGTTTTCATTGACATTGTACCTATTTCGTCAATGTATAAAACTCCCCTGTTAGCTTTGTGAATCATTCCAGCCTCTACACGCTCATGTGCTGGAGTTCCAAGACCTCCTGATTGATATGGGTCGTGGCGAACATCTCCCAATAATGCTCCTGCATGAGCACCTGTCGCATCCATGAACGGTGCAAATCTGGACTCTTCATTATTGACCAGTAATTTAGGAGACATTGTATTGTTTTTAGGTTTAATCTGAATTGAAATAAGTAAAATTAATGCAGCAGCAATAATAGACTCCAATAATCTGCCGTACATAAATCCAATAACCAAAACTCCACCGATGGCGAACATTGTAATTATGGTTTTTCTCTCTTCATGTCCTTTAACTGACCCTTTAGTTGCCTTTACAATTTTTTTACCTTCACCTGCAGGCACTGTTCTGATTAAAGGATGGTTATTGTCCTCCATATTCGGATATACCAAAATATCCTGTAAAGTTTCATGAGGTAAAATCTGTGCCATTCCCTTAGCAAGCATGGATTTTCCAACACCAGGATCCCCAATTAATAAAACATTTCTCCTTTGTTTAGCTGCTTTTTTAATTGTTTCGATGGATTCTTCATGCCCAATAACTTGGTCAATTAATAAAGGTGGAACATCAATATCCTTTGAGCTTTTTATATTATCATAATCCAACATAGGTTTAGTTTCTTCGCTAGAGGTTGATTCTTTTACTTCGCTTTCATCTATTACATCATTAGAAGAATCTTCAATTGATTCTTGTTCTTCAAATTTCATAAAACTAACCTCACTTCTATCAATAAATTCATCATTAAAAAATTAAGTTTACAATACTATTTAAATATTGTTTATTAAGTATATAAAAAGTTTTCTATTTTAGTAAATAAAGGTTAGTAAAATAATACGGCCAATACAAGACTGCATGAAAAACAAAAATTCAACTTCAACAAAAATCGAACATATTTCAATTTCATATCATTATCATTATCATATGATGAAAAAATAATTAAATAGATTATAAATTATATTTAATATAAATAACAAAAAAATTAATCAAAAAGAATGATAAAAAGCAATAAATATATAATATAATTAAAAATAATTATTATTACGAGAATTTATTCGATGATATATTCTTGTTAATCGAGTTTGATTGATGTGTTTAAAAAAAATATTCCCAAAAAGTTATCAATTATTTCATAGTCAGACGTATTTAAACCCCCTGATAAATAAAATAATACATTTTGAGAATATACTGTCCAAAACACATCTTTCAAATAAGATTAAAAAAATCAAATGAAATTATACTTTTTTTAAATTTAAAATTATTTATAATATTAACACAATATATTTTTACATGACAAAATGTATCATGGTTCAGGGAACATCATCAAATGCGGGCAAAAGCATGCTTGTAGCTGCTTTATGTAGAATATACAAAAATAGGGGATACAATGTTGCTCCTTTCAAATCCCAAAATATGTCTTTAAACTCATACACCACAAAGGAAAACGGCGAGATTGGAATTGCACAAATGCTGCAGGCTGAAGCTGCAATGATTGAACCAAGCATACATATGAATCCGGTCCTACTTAAACCAAAAGGAGACTTTACATCCAATGTAATTATTCAAGGAAAATCCATTGGAGATATGAATTTCTATGATTACCAGCACAAATACCATGATAGAGCTTTTAATGCCATGAAAGAAAGTTTCAAGATTCTGTCAGATAAATATGACATCATAGTTATTGAAGGAGCAGGTTCGCCTGCCGAAATCAATATGCGAGATCAGGACATAGCAAATATGGAAATAGCCCATATGGCTGATGCAAATGTTATCCTAATAGCAGATATTGAAATGGGAGGAGTTTTTGCAGCCATTGCTGGAACCTACGTCCTGCTTGATGACTATGACAGGTCACGTCTGAAAGCAACAGTAATCAACAAGTTCAGAGGAAATCTCGACATTTTAAAACCCGGTCTTGACAGGATTGAAGAAATAACCGGAGAACCAGTCCTGGGAGTTCTTCCCTATGACGAAACATTGAAATTGCCGGAAGAAGACTCCGCATCACTAACCACACATGACTTTGCAGAAGACAAAGACATTACCATCGGAGTAATCAGACTGCCTAAAATAGCTAATTTTACAGATATAGATCCATTTGAATACGAAGATGACGTGGCGCTTAAAATGATTGGCGTTAATGATGATATTGGAGATGTAGATGCAATTTTAATTCCCGGAACACGTAACTCAACAGAAGACATGTTTGCACTGAGGGAAAGCGGACTTGCCGATAAGATTATTGAAAAATCAGATGAAATACCAATCATTGGAATCTGCGGAGGATTGCAGATTCTAGGAAATGTCATCCATGATGAAGATAAACGTGAATCCAAACATGGAACCATAAAAGGTTTGGGATTGCTGGATATCGAATCAAGTTTCTCAAGAGCCGGAAAAATAGTTACACAATCAACCGCCACAATTCCAGATAATCTGGATGGTCTTGCAGGCGAAATATTCAAAAATATAGTCGGAGAGGAAGTTACAGGGTATGAAATACATGAAGGTACAACAGAACTGTTATCCTCTAACGCCCTGTTGAACATCAAAAAAGGACAGGGAAACAATGAAGATGGCAAACTCGATGGAGCTTCAAACCAAAATGCATTTGCAACATACTTCCATGGCATATTCCACAACTATAACTTCAGAAGAGAATTTTTGAATTATATTCGTGTTAAAAAAGGCCTTGAAGCAAAATACGGTGAAGACCCTTATGAAACTCAAAAGGACTATTCCCTAAACAGATTGGCTGAAATTGTTGAAGAACATTTGGACATGGACATCATTGACGAACTGCTGTTTTCATGAAAGCATTTCCTCAATAGTCCTTAAATTGTCACACTGAATCATTACCAATTTATCACCTTTCAAATAATTAAAGTAATATCTCGGATGGGAATTTTTAACCAAACCGGCAGAGGTTGTAGCCTCATCACTCTTAAAAATGCCTTCAACTCCATTGATGGACTTGTTTTCATATGTTCCATCATTCAAATCATTTAAATCAATACCGCCATCCAATTTAAATACGGCAATATCCAACAGCAATATCTCGTTTTGTTTAAACGATTTTTGAGATTTGTTAAGAACATGCACAGAAACTTTATCCGGAAGATTAATTTCTTGTGATGCATTATCCTCAAAATATCCAACGGCAAACGTAAAATTTATCCCTCCAATTTCTAGAGTTTTAGGTGCGGGAGTCTGGAACTTTGGTCCGGCAACCTTTTCAGGAGCACCTTCATAGGCCATGAAAAGAATAATTAAGGATAACAAGAAAAAACCAATAGCAAAAGCTGTTTTTTTATCCATTTTATCATCTTAAAAATGAGAATATTTAAATCTTATCTTTAGTATGCTTTGCCCAAACTTTCTCATTATCACTAGCAGACACCTTATTGTCAGCCATTACCCCAACAAGGTCATGAGCCACATAAGGCTCCTCCAAATAGCCAATGTCATCGCGGGACAATTTCAAATCAACGCAATTGACTGCACCTTCAACATGATGAAGCTTTGTTGAGCCAAAAACCGGAGAAGTGACTTTTGTAAGCAACCATGCAAGAGATACTTCTGTCATTGACACATCCAATTCATTAGCTAGCTCATTAACCCTTTTAATAATTTCAAAATCTTTTTCTTCAGTGGATTTGTATTTTAAATCAGCATAAAAATCTTCTTTCAGCCTTTTAGATTCCTGACCCGGCATTCTAGATAACCTTCCTGATGCAAGTGCACTGTAGGGGGTTGTTGCAATATTATCAGTTCGGCATAATGGAATCATTTCACGTTCCTCT
The DNA here is from genome assembly GCF_902801725.1 of uncultured Methanobrevibacter sp. Classification (GTDB taxonomy): domain Archaea; phylum Methanobacteriota; class Methanobacteria; order Methanobacteriales; family Methanobacteriaceae; genus Methanocatella. The sequence goes on from NZ_CADCJB010000021.1 coordinate 19,074, forward strand.
TCTCTAAAAATCAGATTGTAATGGCCCTGAACTGAAACGAATTTAGAAAATCCTTCACTTTCAGCAAGTGCATTTGCTTTTGCAAGCTGCCATGCAAAACAGTTAGATATGCCAATGTATTTTACTTTTCCTTCCTCAATTACTTCGTTTAAACCTTCCAAAATGTCATATAATGATGTGTTATAGTCCCACATATGGTAAATATACAAATCAATGTAGTCAAGACCTAAATTTTCAAGGCTTTTATTGACAAAATTGTGAATGTGCTGCTGTCCTGTGACGTTATTTTTAATTTCATCTTCCGAACGTGGCAAAAACTTGGTTGCAACGACTACGTCTTCTCTTGTAGCATATTCCCTAATGGCCTTTCCAACATATTGCTCTGAAGTTCCATTCTGATAACCAATAGCAGTATCATAGAAATTAATGCCATTATCCAAACCATTTTTAATGATTTCAAGAGATTCGGCTTCAGGCAATGTCCATGTGTGCATCCCATTTGCAGGGTCTCCAAATCCCATACAACCCATGCATACACGACTAACATTCAAATCTGAATTTCCAAGTTTAACATATTCCATATTCACACCTTTTTTGGTAACTTAAAAAATTGCGGCACATACTCACGAATTAAAAAAATATAAAAAATAAACAAGTATTATAAAAAAAATGAAAAAATCATTGAAATAAAATTCCAATGATAGCTAAAAATTAATTATTCTCCGGATTTTATGTTTAAGGTTTCTTTTTCTATTTCAATTCTTTCATCTAAAAGAGTTGAAACTTCATCCATTTCACCTTTAAAAACTGAAAGGTCTTCTTCAATGGATGCCAATTCCATTACTTTTTCCATATCTTTTTCTAGATTTTTAATTAATTCATTTTTAATTTTTTGCAGTTTTAATAGAGTGTTTAATAATATTTCTTCCAATTTGTTATCTGCTTTAAATAAAATGAATTCAATAGGTTTTTCACCAGCTTCAATTTCAGAATCGGCAGCATCCAATAATTTAATTATATCCTTATCTGCATCATCTTCAGCATTATACATTTTATTAATAGCTTTTTCAATGTGTGAAGCAATTTTTTTATCAACTTTTGCTTCTTTTCTTTTTAATTTTCTTTCTTCACGATTGATTTTAGCCTGCGCTTTTTTTTCTTCTAATTTAACTTTTCTTTCATCAAGTTTGACAGAAATTTTTTCTTTTTGTTCATTTAAACTCATAATATCATCTTTTTTCATATATTAGACATAGAATGATTTATATAAAATAATTAATAAATTTTTTGATTGAAATAGAAAAACAATTAAAAATAGCAGAAAAGAGTTTGGCTGATTTTAAAGAAAAACAGCTAGAAAAATATCTTTCAAACAGTTACAGCTTGTCAAATACGCCAAATCAAATAAAATTTAAATTATTTAATAATTTACCCCAATACATCACAAAATTTCATTAACAGTTTTATTCAATTCTTCCCTAATTATATTTACGCATTCCTCAGCTTCACTATCCAATCTGAAGGGGTCCTTTGCAGATACTTCAAAGTTATCCAAAATTTCATTAACTGCAATGCTTTCAGCTACATCAATCCCTTTATTTTTTAAGATTTTGTTAACACAAGCATTCGGACAGCCATTAACTGCAACAATGGGAAATTTTTTAAGCATTTCATTATTTTTACCTTCAACATCTGCTGAAGTTGAACCCATACAGATTGATATTACCTTTTCATTTTCGCTTCTGCAGTCCCCAACAGCTACACGGGACACCAAACCATTTGGACTCATGCCGTTGCATGGAGCTAATGCAATTTTTTCCACCATAACATCACCAACTTCCCTTTCTTAGCTTTAAAGTTATTCCTCTTTTTGAAGCACAATCATTCAATAATCGTTTTGCACTATCAGATTTTTCAGACAAATCCATATTTCCACATATTTCATCAGCCTGCTTTAATACATTGTTTAAATCACCAATTTCCATCAGATTTACCGCCAAACAGAAGAATACATCCCTATGGCCGTTGTCATAACTATTCAGAAATCTGTTCAAAATTTCAATCTTGATTAACTGTTCCTCATGATATCTTTTAATTCCGATTCTTTAGCCTTATGCATGTCTTTTAATTGATTCAAATGGGAAATCAAGGAATCTTCCTCGTCAACACCATCATACTTATCACATGGATACTCATCACATTCAAAACAGTAGCTAACACCACCATGTTCCAGACTGCATGGAACAAATTGACAAACAGAAGCACAATGACTGCCTTTCTGACATCCAGGACAGCTTTTCCTAACAAACAAGGGGCACAAGCTACAATTGAGACCACATAGAGAGAACAGCGAATCTGATCTTATAAATGTTTTTCATCCATACCTCAAGACTCCATTATTATCAGTTTTGGAAATTCCTTCAAAATCCATCTTTTATCTATGAAAAAAATTCCCAAAATACGTATCCTAAATTAGACTATTCCCGTTAATTACATATTATGTTTTGCAATTTAAATTAATTTCATTATTTTAGACATCATATCAATTCAAATATTCTTAATACATGAAAAAAGAAAGAAATAAGATGAAGATTATCTTATTCTGTTGTAAACAAATGCTCCGATAGTAATAATCACGAATGTGGTTATTATAATTACTGCACTTTCGATGACATTAATCAGGAAACTGCCGACTGATGCTAAGAATGCTAAAATCGCTTTAATTAAAGCTATGATTTGATAGATTAAATCAATAAGGAACTGTATTAAGGCAAACAGCCATTCTAAAAGTTCCATTATAAATGCGATAATTGCATTGATAAGATTTATAATGAAATCTATTATGGCTTGAATCAAGTCTAAAAGCTGTTGAATAGCATCCAAGAGAATAGCTAATAATTTTAAAAGCCCATCAAGTTCTTTCCACAATTCCTGTAACAACTTTAAAAGTTTTCCAAGTGCATCCATAAAAGACTGAATTTCCATCATAACTTGTTCAAACAGCTTCGCCAGCCCTTCCAGAGCATTGATAATCATTACAAAATCATTTATTAAAGTGTTTACAATAGGTTTCCAGGCACCATAGAGCGCATTAGCAAGAGCAGCCAAATAATCATATAATCCCTTTAGGAATGAAGCATTTGTTTGATTATTGACCGGCTGAGTTATATTAGTAACATTGGTTTTATTAGTAACGTTTGTTGTATTTGTTACATTAGTTAAATTATTGGTTTGATTTATATTTTTTTCAACATTGATTGTTCTAAATGATACTTTATATGCAAAATAATCTGATACATTACCAGATACTGATTTTAAAACTTCAAAATCAAAAACAGCTTCAGTATGGTTGTTTATTTTAACGACTTCATGGTCGCCTACTGTTTGGTGTGATGCTGCAAACGCTTCACCGGCTTTAACATTGGAAGATTTGTTTACTTTTGATTCAATCTGGTCTGCCGAATCATCAATATAACTTTCGATTATGTCTAGCTTCAGTTTATTTGAATTGCCGGCATGTGATGTAGAGACACGTTGGAACTCATCTCCCGATTTTGCAGGAGGTTTTGAATGGTCAATAACAAATCCTCTAAACCCATCACTAAACATAATGTCATTTCCACTTCCCAAAGCTAAAATGTAGTTCTTTTTGGATTTATCATTCGTTTTATTTTTATTCGTTGTTGTCTTATTCTTGTCAGTTTTCTTATTTTTATCGACCTTTTTGTCTTTATCAACATTTTTCTCTTTATCGACCTTTTTGTCGTTATCGATTGTTTTGACATGATCTTGAGTGTTGTTATTATCATGTGAGACACTGTCCGCTACGACATTGCTTACAAAACAAAAGGAAATTAATATAACAAGAATTAATGTAACAATTTTTTTGTTCATATTATGCCCCTATATATAATTATACTTATATTATTCCTATATATTAATATTATGCAATTAAATTGGACAATAATGCCAATCCATACTTTAAATTTTAAATACTATTATCTAAAAATATATATCTATAAAAGCAGTTAGCAATGTGATAAATATGAATTTACGTGAAATTATAATGGATGCTATTAAATATCCTATTAGAGATACCCGAAAATTTTTAATATTCTGTGTTTTAATTATTCTAATGAGCTTATCAACAGTTCTTCCATCATATGGTGTTAAGAATGGAACTGTATCCATCATTTTAAGTCTTGTGACTTTAATCGTTTTATTTGTAGTTTTAGGATACTCCGTTGAGGTCATTAAAGGTGGAACTACTGGTGATGATACCCTTCCTGATTTTGATTATGTAAAACAGTTTGTCCTGGGCGTTAAAGCATTGATTTTAGATATAATCTATTTCCTTATACCTGCAATCATAGTCATACTTGTCGCTTCCGCAAGCGGACTGTTTACTTCATTCACTAAAATCGTATATATCAGCATTGATGCTATGGCCAATAATACAAGCAATTTGACCACAATAATGGCAGCAGTTCCTCAATCAACAATGAACACATTCAACAATGCACTAACCGTTACTTTAATTGTTGCAATCATATTATTTATTATATTTTCATTGATGGCATTTACAGGACTGGTCAGATTTGCAAAATCCGAAAGCGGAACCGAAGGTCTGAGATTCAGAGAAATACTAAAAGACATGTCAAAAGTAGGATTATTAAAGATCATAGTCACATTGATTGTTATTTATATAATAGCATTTATTTTGACATGTGTCATCGGACTAATTGGATTGATTCCATATATTGGTGTTTTCATAGGCATGTTTATCGGAGTGCCTTTTGTATTGCTGTTTATATACAGAGCTATTGGTTTACTGTATGCAGATGCATAATATTAAACCATTTTTCTTTTCTTTTTATTGACTTAATTGTATAAATATCACCCACCATAGTTAGCCAAACTTATTTTTTGTTTTGAATATTTTCATAGAAAACCCCCAGTTCTAACGATACACCAGATTCTAAATTATTCATGTCTCTTAGGGACGATATTATAATAATAATCGATGATTCCGCCCAAATTAATTTTTTGTATAATTGAGGACTATCTAATCTGCCCGCCCTGATAAAAAACCAAGTCCAAAATTGAACAATATTTAATAATTTCTAAATTAAATTAAAATTAATAGGATATTTTCTAAAATGTTAAAAAAAAGGAAGGTATTTTTTCCAAATCTGTAAATTTTATATAACAACAATATGATAATATTAAGTATAGAGAATTGTTTCTTTATAAATTAATTAATTTAAGGGGAAAATTATGTTAAACAAAAAGATTTATATGATACTGTTATTATTGACAGTAAGTATCTGTGCTATATCGACAGTAAGTGCTGCTGACAATGTCACCGATGCAATGGCAATTGATGATGCAGTTTCTGATGATGTAGTTGCTGTTATTAATGACGATACAAGCAATGAGACTGACGACGTAATTAATGAAATAAAAACAGATGTTAAAAGTGAAGATAAGTTGGCCAGTCCACAGAACGATACAGCATTGGCTGTAGAAGAATCTTCAGAGGTTCTTTCAGCAAGTTCTACTCCAGCTAACCTCTACAAGATTAATTTCACCCAAACAACTTATTCATTTGCTGCGGTGAACGGGGCAAAAATAAAATTTACCATCGACCCATGTAAAAATACAAAGTATAACTGCTATAATTTCTATATGGGCATATTCAAAATTGATAGTAAAGGCAACCCAGAAAAGTTGATTTCCAAATCTAAATTATTTGCTTCTGATGATGCTTCTGACAGGCAAAGTGCCGTTTATTCCTATACCATCCCTGCAAAAGGACTTGCACCTGGAAGGTACGCCCTAATTGCATTTAATGATGACAGTGATTTAACAGGCATGGCTATAGCAATATTAACTCCTAAGAAAATTTCAGTATCTATGAAAGCCTACGGTGTTAAAAACTATCAGGGAAGATACATAAAACTTAAAGCAATTGTTAAAAGAGCAGGTAAAAACATTAATGAAGGTACCGTCACATTTACAATAAACGGCAAAAACTACAATGTTAAAGTCAAAAACGGATTAGCTACCAAACTGGTTAAAATGAATAAGGCAGGGAAATTCAAATACCGTGCAACATTCAAGTCAACCAACTACATTACCAAAAAGGTCTATGCTCTAGCAATTGTCAAAAAATCATATAGGACTGCAATAATTGTCGGTAACCAGAAAAAGTATCGTACCACAAAAGCTGTACCGTTTTACGTTAAAGTAAAAGCAAGCAACGGAAAATATGTCCAAAAAGGTAAAATCAAAATTATTGATACCGTTCCTCTCAAAAATGGAAAAGCCAAATTCTATTATCCTGACAGCGACTGGAATTTTGATGGACAATATTTAACTTTAGTCTACTTTAAGAGAGTCGTAACTAAAACATTTACTGTGAAATTCATTCCGGCATCCAAGGCTTACCAGCCTTCTTCCAAAAAAATCAAGTTGACTGTGTACTATAGATGTACAGCATGTGGCAGTAAAACCAGCCATTCCCATAACGGTATGTATTTCTTTGTTCGAGGATGATTTTTTATTAAGGGATCCTTCCCTTAATCTTATTTTTTAGTTGATGTGAAATTTTGTCCTAAATGCTGTGCCCAGAACAATGATTATGCAAAGTTCTGCAGAGACTGTCGGATTGAAAAACACATGAAATATGTAGAACTTTTCACGAACTTTGATATAGCTAGGTTCCCTAACTTCTTTTACAACATCATCATCTTTAACATCACTGATTATCAATGGCAAATCCCCATTATGCAATTTTTGATTCTTTTTGACCAGATCCATGTTTGCATTGGTGTGACACTCCTTAAATTATCTACTACTTTTAGTGAATTTGTTCTATACAATACGAACAAATATGCCATCAAATTCTTCCCCCATACCATCAAGGCCTACTTTTTTGCTTTAATTTAATTTATTGACTTTAACATCAGCTAGTGCCGTTTTGGATTTGATTTTTTAACTGGAATATGGTGATTACATTTATATACCATAATCCATATAATATACCTAACGAACGGTAGGTAGGAAATATGAATACTAAAGAAAAGATTTTTGATGTAGCTCTTGATTTATTTTCAAAGAAAGGATATGATTCAGTTTCCCTTAGAGAAATTGCTGAAGAAGTGGGAATTAAAAAAAGTTCAATATATAGTCATTACTCATCCAAAGAAGCAATACTTATGGATATATTTGACTACTTGACCAATCTTTTTGAATATGATGAGTTGCTCAATAGTAAAGATTTGGATTTGAATGCAAACAATGAAATACTGCTTCAAAATCCGGAAAAATTTTATCATAAAGGTTCCGAAGCCATAAAAGAAATGTTTTCACAGGAAAAGAACCTTAAAATCTGGAAACTGCTATTCATTCAGATGCACCATAATGATGTAATCAGGAAATTTTTCCAGGATGAGATTCTTACCAAGCCAATGATGTTCTGGGAGGGATTTTTCACTATTTTAAAAGAAAATCACATAATTCGCCAGGAATGCAATCCAAAACTATTGGCGAAGGAGTATTACAGTTTTCCGATTTATCTGATTTTGGAAATCTGTGTGGAATATGAGGATATTCCCCAAAGTTCTCTGGAGGATTTCTTTAACCAAGCAGAAGAGCATGCTAATTTCCTGCTTGATAGTGTGAAGGTGAATTAAATGGACTTTGATATCCAGGATTATCTTGCAGAAGGTGTTGAAATCATCATGAAGGATGCAATGCGTGCAACACTAAAAAATCCCAAGGAAAGCTTGTTTTTGCTTAAATTTTCCAAACATGCTAAAAAAGCCACTAAAATCAGACAAAAGTATGATAAAAAAGGTAAAAATATTCCTGCTTTTTTGATAGCGAGCATTACAAGCAGTTGCAACCTGCACTGTACAGGATGCTATTCACGTGCACATGATGCATGCAATGATGACAAGCCGCAAAACCAGCTTACTGATGATGAATGGGAAGACATATTCAAGCAGGCAAAGGAACTTGGAATAAGTTTCATTGTTCTTGCCGGTGGTGAACCAATGCTTAGAAGAGATGTGATACTAAAAGCAAGCAGATATCATGAAATTCTGTTTCCTATTTTTACCAATGGCACCATGTTGGATAAAGAGTATTATGATTTGTTAGATAAAAATAGAAATCTGGTTCCAGTCTTATCAATAGAAGGAAATGAGGATGTAACAGATTTGAGAAGAGGAAAAGGCGTTTATAGGCAACTGATTGACTCGATGGAATATATGAGAAAAAATAATATAATCTTTGGGGCTTCACTTACATTTACAAAAGGGAATTTGTCAGACATACTTTCAAATGAATATATTAGTCAATTGCATGATTTAGGCTGCAAAGTATTATTTTTCATTGAATATGTTCCTGTTAATGCAGATACTGTAGATTTGGCCCCTAGTGATGATGAGAGGGAATTGTTATTATATGAGATTAATCGCTTGCGTCGGGAATATCCTGATATGATATTTCTATCATTCCCAGGAGATGAAAAGACATCCGGAGGTTGTCTTGCAGCAGGTAGAGGATTTTTCCATATTAACTCACATGGAGGTGCTGAACCATGCCCCGCTTCACCATATTCAGATGTTAATGTCAAGGATGCATCCCTTATTGAAGCTTTGAATTCAAACTTGTTTAAGACTCTAAGGGATGGAGGCATTCTGATGGATGATCATGAAGGTGGCTGTGTGTTGTTTGAGCATAAGGATGAAGTTGAAAGGATTTTGAACAGATGAATATTATTTATATTGTGCAGTTTACACAATTATTGTGTGATGCCCGCCAGTCCGCATGGTGAATCCGGATTGTGCAACTTTGGTTCTTTTTAACCAGCTTCATGCTACTGTTGATATAACAGTATAGAAATTATCTGCTCTTTTTTGATTTTTGTTTGATAGAATGCGAAGAAATAATACATATTATATTTTTCTTTTTTTGTTAATTTTTCATCAAAAATTAAGTAAATGTATTTGGCATTTTACCTTGTAAACAAATTTTTTATGCAATCAGATAATTTTAATATCAAGAGCATACCCCCTGATATCACATGGGATTTACTAGCTAAATTTTCCAATGGCGAAAGGCTAATTGGATGTTTTTGCTGTGTTTTAAATAGAGGAAAGTCAATATCCGTGTAAAAGCCTATCTCTAAATTTTTAAATTCAATGTCATAGCTTTTAATTTTTAATTTATTGTGAATAGCATAAAGAGCCAGGGCAAGTTCTGCAAAATAACCAATTTTTCTGTCTGTCACATCCAGATTATCTTCTAATGTTTGCAACAATAGGAATAACCATAAACAATATTCATCAACAAGCTCCTTTCTAGCTACGAACATACAGTAAGGATATAAGTACCTGTCATTTAATATCTTAACATAATCATCATAATATTCGGGATATTTTTCCTTAATCACTTCATAGGAAATCATCAAATCCTGTTCAGATAAAAAATTTTGAAATAAATCCCAGTTTCTAATGGCTTGCTTACGCTTATTCAATATTATGTCATAATTTTGTAAATCTTTAATGATAGTTTCTTTATCAAGATAATCTCCAAATCCTAGAAACCCTTTTTTAAAATATCGTTTATAGTGATTTAATCCTATGATTTCGGCTGTTGAATTTTTCCAAACCCAATATAATCCTGTGTTTTCTGAATAAGCGTTATTTTTTGAGGAAATATTGACCCCTACATCATCTCTTAGATATCCGAATGTTTCTTCTTTGCCTTCAGCACCCACAAATAAGGGCGTGTAAAGGTTATTGTCTAAAAGATTATATTCTTTGTGAGTCATCACATAAATTTTTACATCAACCATATTTCAACAGCTCTCATAATAATATTTAAAAAAAAAATATTTAAATTGTATTTAATAATAGAATTTTTTTAAATAAAATTTGACACCAATTATCTTATTTTATTATTCACTAATTCAATTAGAATTAAATTAAAGTTTTGAATATTTAATGATAAAACCTTAAATTTAAATACAGTATAATTCTCATTTAACCCTATTAACTCTTTTATATTTCCCATTAAAAAAACTTTTCGAGCACATCATTTTCACCCAAAAAATGAGGAGTTTTCCTCAATCTATGAATTTAACATCAAGATTTGAAGTGTTGAAGAAACATTCAGAATATTCAAAGAACCATTCTTAATAGAAAAAGAAGTAGCCAATGGAATGATAAAAACATCTTTGATTTAAAGGTTATTCTAAAAAATTCATAAATTAGTTTCTTAATGTCAGAACGGGTTATTATTTGATAGCTAGGTTCTCTAATTTCTTTTACCACATTACTGTCCCCAACCTCACCAATCAGCAATGGTGAATTAGGATTATGCTATTTTTGATTCTCTTTAACCAGCTTCATGTTGCTGTTGGCATAATACACTTCAAATTATCTACTACTTTTTCGATTTTTGTTTGATAGAATACGAACAAATAATGCTCGAAAAGTAGGTGAATTATCTACTACTTTTAATAAAAACAAGTATTATCTATCTTCAAAATAATTATTTAAAAACCAAAATGAGTTTATCAACTCAGAGTTGATAAACTCCCCAACAAAGGACATACTTCCTAAAAAGAGTATGGTTTCCAGGATGTTAAATCACTTCATTATCCCTTAAAAAATCAATTAAATTCAAATGAATTATTCCATCATGAGACATATCCACATCATCCATGGTTATTACGTATTTTGGATAATTATCTTGAATACTCTTTAATGGTTTAAATTCTCTTTCAACAGTTTCTTCACTTGCCAATAAATAAGAAACTTGAATGTAAATGAGTTTGTTTTGTTTTTTGCATACAAAATCCACTTCCAGGCTATCAACTTTGCCGATGGTGATTTCATATCCTCTTCTTAAAAGTTCCAAATAAACAATATTTTCGATTACACGAGTGATATCCCGTTGATTGTTTCCTATTATTGCCTGTCTAAAACCCAAATCACATAGATAATATTTTTCATCATATTTTAATATTCTTTTACCCTGTAAATCTTCGCGCTTTACCTGATAAATCAGGCATGCATTTTCAAAGAATTTCAGATAATTGTAAATTGTATTTACAGATAAGTTTACCATATCCTGCTTTAGTCTTTTATGAATTTTATTTGCGGAAAATGGCTGGCTAATGTTATACATTACAAATCTCTTCCAACAAGTCGACATTTTTAACATTATTTCTTTGAATTATATCTTTAAGGACAATAGAATTGTATAAATCAATTAGAATTAATCTTTTATCATCGCCACGATAGTCAAATGTTGAAGGCATGCCTCCATCTTCCAAATATCTATAAAAATGAGATTTAAAATCAGAAGTAATTTCATAGTAATCAAGATATTCCCTAAAAGAAAATGAATATATGTTTAATTCGACATAACGGCCAGATAAATATGTGGCAAATTCTCCAGACAATAATTTTGAGTTTGATCCAGTAAGGTATATGTCATAATTTTCTTTTGCAAAGTAAGAGTTGATTAATTTTTCCCATTGGGGAACAACCTGTATCTCATCAAAAAATAGATAAATTTTGCCTTCAATATTTTCAGTTTTATGAGATATGAACTCTTCAAGCTTTTTAATATTATCTATTTCAAAATAATCACTTAATTCAAAGTTGATCCAAACAATATTAAATAATTTGTTTTAATATGGTTGACTTTCCAGAACGTCTTGTTCCTATTAAAACTTTAATGATATGTTTATTTATAAAGGGATTGATTTTATCAATATAATCTTTTCTTTGAATAATCATTAAAATCACACTTCTTTTTATAATTATTAATTTATCATAACTATCATATAAAGTTTTCAGTATAATGAAAAGTAAATAATAAAATCAATATTGTTTTCAGTTAAATGAAAATCAATATGAAAATTAGAAATAAATTTCAAACCAATGAAATTAAAAATATAAATATTGAAAGTAAAGAAATCAAATTAATCTTTGTTGCATATCAATATAATCAGTAATTCCCATAATAATCATTTCATATTTTTTATTATATTATTTATTATATTTTTTATATAAAATAAGTAATAAAATTAATGTATGGATTGTAGACGGTTATTAACTATAAACTTAGAAATATCAATAAACGATTTGGAAAGTATAAAAAAAAGATTCAGTTCAAAAACTTAAGATAAATTTATTTTAATTATTTAAGTTAATTTTTAATACTATTAAGCATAAATTATCTATTAAATTCAATATATCCTATAATCAAGTGAGAGGTTTTAATTCATGGAAGTTTTAGAAGAAAATTTATTTGAAGATAGAGTGGCTTCTCTTAAAAATGCATTTTACGGATTAACTTTTGCTGAATTAACTTATAATATTAATTTTAATGGAAATGTTGATTATACTTCTGATTTTTTAACTATTATGAAAAATATTATTTGTGAATTAGAAAATAATAATGTTGATTATGATTTAACTGATTTAGATAGTATGGGGAGAATCTTTTCACCCACCCACTTAATCGAAAATACAGATGATACTTTTAATGTTTTAAAAATATTTCCATTTGTATACCTCAATTTGTTTAAACATGACTTTGATTATTCAAATGAAAATATTAACTTTAATAAACCTAAAGATTTTTCATTGGACTATCTTGACAAAGTTGTTTCTTTTTTAACTAATTCTATTAATATTAAAATTAAAAAATCTAAAGGTTTTCCATTATTGAAGTATCATGATAAAGTCGTTTTTTGTTTGGCTAATTATATTAATAATGATATTTCACAGGATGAAATTTATTGTTACATAATTTTTGCAAAAATTTTTTGGTTATTTGTAAGTTTATATTATGGATATCAAGTAGTGGAATCCAAAAACATGTTTGATATAATTGACATGCAATTAACTGAATTAAAAAATGATTGTAAGAGTAATGGTATAAATCTTCCTAATCATTTTGAATTTTTATTTAATAACTTCTCTAAATTAACAATTGACGACATCAATGCCACAGATGGTTTTGTCAATACGATTTATTCAGTAATTTACTCATTGAATAGTAATTCATTTTATGAATCTATTTCCAAAGCGATTAATCTTGAAAATGAATTAGGATTAACTACAGCAATAACTGGCATTATCGCAGGTTGTTATTATAAAATTGATGAAGATTTCGATGCATTAGTCCCTATAATAGATGGCAATTCAAAAGAAAAAATTTCATTCAAGAAATTCATAAATACAATTCCCGATTTGAATCCTTTTTTAAATAATTTCGAAAATGGCATTGTTAAAGAACAAATAAGACAAATAATAAGATTCCTTCCATTTTTTGAAAATGCTAAAAAAAGTGATTGCTATACTTCCAGATCCCCATATCCGGATTATCCTGCAGAAATGCGATATTTTAATCTTATTGTTGGAAGTTCGTTAATACATGATCGTTATGTTCACAGCCATTATAGAGAAATAGAAGATAAATATAGTGGTAAATCATTTGGCAAGGATTATGCACAAGAGCGGAAATATATTGTTGATAAAGCTAATTTTCATGAATTAAAAGTTTGCTTAGCAGAATATTTAAGAGCAGAACACATGTGTGAAGGTTGGTGGGGAGGAGCTATTGATGAAAAGATTTTTTACATTATATTGCTAAAATTTAAGGATTATTATGATTCTACCGACGTAGACTATTTAGATATTCCTGTTATAGATTATAGAAATATTCCAAAAGCAACCTATTCAACAACTAATAAAAAATCTAATAGCTATAATGTTGAAAACAAATCTGGAAAAAAAGATTTCGAAGGTATTGTTATTACAATTCTACTTAATAAAAATAATCCTCTCAATGTTGGAAACATATTAACACTTGTAAAAGAACCAGACAATAACTATGATGCTGAAGCCATTGCGGTTAAATTAGATGATGAAAAAATAGGATATGTTGCAAATAGTACAAATACTGTTGTTAAAGGGACAATGAGTGCTGGAAGAGTTTATGATAAAATAAATGATATACAACAAGCAGAAGTTATTTTAATAGATAAACACACCCCCATAGCTAGAATAATTTTTTAATCGAGTAATTTATGTATATTGTTAATATGGAATTCGTTAATTTTTTTTCTTTAAGGTTAAATTGTTTTCTTATATTTATTCAATGATTAATCATCATTTCTTGTACTTAACCCCTGCAAAAAATCTAAAATCATAAAACCTGATCGTATAATCTTTTTTACCATAATTGCTATTTTCCCCATGTAATATTTTATTTCTACTGAAATGCATGGATGTTTTATAATCTCCTCTAGAGGAGTATCCTGAAGTAAAACATCTAAAAAAACATCATTTATTACATCTGAATTTATCATCTGATGTTAATTCCCTATAATACTGTTTAAATCTAATATTTTGACCATGTTCATCCTTTGTTTGCTACCCTCTAAATCATAAATTATATATTAGCTATAGTAACCATCAATAAAAAAACATGATAAATAAACTATTATTCCTTATCAGTAAGCCCACTTTCAAATCTAGGTGAAACATCCTCGCTTAATAGGTTTTCATTATTAATTTTAAATGGATCTTCATCATAATATTTTGATATTTCATTTTTTATTTTAAATGAAGATTCAATTAATTTTTCTAGTTTAAATATTTTTATTATATCTTCCATTTTAAATCTGGCATTACTATTTAACATGAGGCCTAATATATTATTAGTTCCATTATAAATTTTTAGAATTCCATTGAAATCACAAATTAAATCATTTGTTAAAAAATAAGAATAATATCTATGGAAATTAGAAATATCTTCAAAAAAACTCATTAGTTGCCTTGCAATTGTTTCCCTCCATAGCTGTGTGGTTACCATATTTCCGATATAACTCTCCTTATTAGTAGTTACTAAATTTCCAATATAACTCTTCTTATTAGTATCAATCAATTTAATTTTATTTACCATCATTGGCACATTTTCAAGAGTGTATTCTAAGCTTTTCATTTCATCATAAGTTACTGTAGATTTATACATATTCAGTATAAATTCGTCAAATTTATTTATTGGAATAATTAGTTGACCGTATATAAATTTTCTTTTTTCTTCAAGTTCTTTTTGAGCAGCAGCCTCTATTTTGAAATCTATCAATGAAATAATTATGATTGATGAGATAATGTTTATTAAAAGTGGAATTACAATTGTTTTGATAGATTCGTATAAAGAGTCATCTTTAGGAATTATTTGTAATAGCATTATTGCCAATACTAGCAATATTCCTGCAATTATGAGTAATTTCCTTGCAATTTTTTTATAATCTGTTTGGAACATAGTGTTCTCCTATAAATTAATTTCTTTAGCTTTTAATGCATATTCTGAATAATTCATTTCCATTCTATATAACTTACAATTTTTTTCACAAGCAATATCTTTGAAATAATCAAGATATTCCTCATTAAATTTAACACCTAAATATATTTTAGAAGGTTTTAAAGGTAAAAACTTCTCATCAGATATTAATCTCCATTCTCTTTCATATCTCCAGTCTTTATGTTTAATCAGCAAATTTAATTTTTTATCAGATATGTCAACGTTTATAAGTGGGAAAAATGTTTCATGATAGAAAACAGGAAATAACTGTTTTTTGATTTTTTCTTCAATTTCAGATGTGTCATATCCAATACAGAACCCTTGATGCTGATTTGCATAATGAGACCACATTAAAATTGAATCATGAATTTCACTTAAACAACTGACTTTAAATTTTATTCTATTTTTAACATAGTAATCATAGAAAAATTGTTGATTTTCATCTAAAAAGCCATCCATTATGCCCATATCAATATTTATGTCTTTATACATTATTTCTTTGTTATTTACACAATTTGGGTCGATACCGGCTTCTCTAATTTTATTGTCTATTATTTGTTCTTTTAACTTTTGTTTTGAAATTTTTTTGATGTCCTCCTTGAATTTTTCAATATCTATGCTAAAAGCAGAATCATATGGGTCATTAAAGTTATAAGGGTTACTTAAATAAATTTTCTCATTTTTTAACGCATCAACATGTTTATTGCATTTGATGTTTTCGTCTTTGGAGATGGAACGGTAATGGTATAACTCTTTAGGAATATATTTTTCCCTTTCTTGTAGGATTGAATAGATTTGATCTAATTGTAGATTAAGATTGTTTTCTAAAATAATGCTCACTCCCTTAATATAATTTTGTTTTGATGTCTTTTAAAATTTTATTTTGAAAATGTGTTTGGTTACTGTAACTTTCATCTGAAATCTACATCACCAAGGATATCTTCATCAAAGCGATTTTAAAAATAACAACACTAGTAAGATGTTATAATTCATATTTATCTCGTTTATAAATATCTTTACCATTCATAAGATATACTCCCAATTCACTTACATTGCTCATGGAGTGTTTTGTATTAATTGGAAGTGGATTAAAGATTGCCATATCAATTATTTTATCCAATACCTTAAAAATATCTTTATCAAAAATGCTCTCATCATGAGTTTCTTTATAATGCTTGACGAGGTTTTTAAAAGCTTTTTTGTTAATTGGTATTTTGTTAGCTTCAACAATATCTCCTAAACTTTTAAGTCCTTTCTTTTCACCATTTTGGGAGTGTTTATAAATATTTTTAATTTTTTTTAAGCTAAAATCAGTTTCACATACTTCATTT
>NZ_CADCJB010000022.1 GCF_902801725.1 uncultured Methanobrevibacter sp.
CGTTGAATGGTTGGGAAACAATGGATCAATAAGTAATATTTCAGTGAATAATACTGACTCTGCATTAATCTATTCCGGGTCTGACTTGTCTGTAATTGATTCAAATTTCACTCGTGCCAGAATGTATTCACTATATCTTGAAGGTTCAAATCATGTTGTTTACGGTTGTAAATTTGTAGATAATTTCGGACCTTCAATAATTGGATATGAAGTACTGGATTTAAATATTGATGATTCAGTATTTAACAATACTAAAGGCACTGCTTCTAACATCGTTGAATTATGCGGATGTATAAATTCAAATATCAGTGATTGCATATTCAATAATCAAAATAACCAGTCCATTACTATTTTGCAGGGGTCAACCGTTTATTTGGCTAACAATAACCTTTCCGGATCCGATTATATTTTTAACTATGGCACTATCCTTTCAAAGACTTTTGCTCGTTTGGATGATGTCAATTTAAATCATATGGTTGGTGACGTGATTTTATTAAATGCTACAATATATGATGATAATAACAATTGTTAGTTAATGCATTAAAATATAATTCATCCGTTATAATTACAAGTGTCCGTGATGTTATTTATGGTGAAGATGTAAAAATCGGTTTCGAGTTTAAAAACAGTACTGCAGTTCTGGTTACAGTTACTCTTAACTCTGAAGTGGTATTTAATGAAACTACGAAGGGCAATAACGTTTTCATTCCTGATTTAGGAACAGGATTTTATAATGTAGTAATCACTACTTTAGAAAATGAATTTTATCGCTCAAGTAGTGTTGCTTCAGATTTCAGAGTTAATAGGGCAGGTTCTTCATTAACTCTCGAAGAGATACCTGACGCTTATTACGGCAAAGACATAATTATTAATTTCACTGTTGAAAACAGAACCGGTGTTGTTGCTTCTATTTATAATATTGATACTCAGGAATTTGTTTTCAACGATGTCGTTGAAGGCAATTTATTTACCATAAATAATTTGTCTGTAGGTTCTTATGCAGTAACATTAACCAATATCATAGACAGGAATTATAATCCTAGTGGAGATTATGCTTCATTCAATGTTTTAAAAGTCAATTCATCCATAATTCTTGATAATAAAATAGAATATGTTTATGGTAATGTTGCAATCAGTTATAATGTTGATAATTTAACCAATGTTACTGTAACAATTGTTGATTTGCAAAGCGGTGAGGTAGATAATTTCACAACTACAAACTCAACAATCAATCTTGATTTGGATGCCGGTTCCTATCAAATCACATTGGTCAATGTGGGAACCGATAATGTTTTCGCCAGTCAGGATTCAAAAACATTTATTGTCCTTCCTGCAAATTCATCTGTTGTAATAGATGATATTGGTGATGTGTATTACGGAGATGACATTGAAATTTACTTTGATGTAATCAATGCTACAAATGTTACTGTTATCGTAAAGGATGAAAACAATAATATTCTTTATAGGAATAATACTGATGAAAGCTATTTTGACCTTTCAGATTTGGCTGCCGGTAAATACACTGTAGAAGTTTATAATGAAGGTTCCAATAATTTCAACCCTAGCAATGACACTAAAACATTTTACGTATTGAAAGTCGGTTCATCCATTGAATTTGATTATTTAAATGTAACATCTTATGGAATGCCTTTCAGATTGGATTATGACGTGGATAATGAAACATTATTAAACATCTGCATTTACGATTCTGAAGGAAATGTCGTTTTCGATAAAAATTTCAATGAAATTAGTGAACTTCCAGAGGATATGTCTAATTTGACTGAAGAAGCTTATTTGGGTTATTATTTCTTTATTTATAGAAATTTAACAGTTGGAAATTATTCTTTCGAGTTTACAAATCTGGGCAATTCCAATGTCAGTGGAAGTAAGGTTAACGGTAGTTTTGAAATTATAAAGGCCCATTCCTATGTTGAAATTCTTGTGGATTCAATTGTATATGGCGAGGATTTGGAAGTCTACATTGATGTTGTTAATGCTACAACTGTAAATATTATAATTAAAAATGATGTTGGAGCTATTGTTTATGATGAGAATATAACTAGTTCTCCGGTCATTGTCAGTGGTCTGATTCCTGGCAATTATACAGTTATTGTTGCTAATTATGGCACTGAAAATGTAATTGGAAATTCATCATCTGAAGAGTTTTGCGTCTATAAACTCAATTCCACTGTTAAATTGGATAATATCTCCGATATTTATTATGAAGATGCAGTTTTAATTAAGTTTGATGTTGAAAATAAAACTGTTGTAAATGTCAGAATCCAAAATCAGAAGGGTGAAGTTGTCTATGAAAAAAATGTAACCTCTAATGTGCTTCTGGTTCCGAATTTGAATGTTGGAAATTATACTGTAACCGTTACAAATCTGGAAACATTTAATATTACTAAAAGCAGTGATTCAAAATCATTTAAAGTTTTAAAAAGAAGTATTAACATTACTGTAGTAGTTGAAGATAATGTGTATGGTAATTTAAGTGTTATTAATGTAATTTCTGATATTGATGGCGTGTTCCCTGTTAATGTAGGCAATCAGCAATTGCTTGTTGATGTAATGGATGGTTATGGAAAGGCCATGATTAATCTTGATGCAGGAAATTACACTGCTTATGTCAATTATACGGATGATAACTATGACATTAACATGACTGGCAGTTCATTTGTCGTATATAAAGCTGATGTTGCTTTAAGCGTTGAGGTTTTAGATAAGGTTTATACTGCTGATGTTGAGGGTAATGTATTTGCCAGTGTTGATGGTGAGTATACTGTTGTTATTGGAGATAAGAATGTTCATGTAACAGTTTTAAATGGTATTGGCGCTTTTAATGTAGGTATTTTAGATGTTGGAAAACATACTGTCTCTGTAATCTTCAATGGCAGTGATAATTATAATGCCAATGTTAATGAAAGTGCTTTTGAGGTTACTCGATCAGGAACCAATTTCAATATTGTTGCTAATGAAAGCAACATACATTATGGAAATTCAATAAATATTACTCAAAGTCTTCCTGCTGGAGCTACCGGTATCATTACTTATTTCTTTGCTAATGGAACTGTAATTAAGGTTCTAAATGTTGGAGAATCATTTGTTTTATCTGGTCTGGATGTCGGATCTTATGTGGTTTATGCCAATTATTCTGGTGATTCCAATTATGCTCCTGCAAGGGACAGTTTAACAATTACCGTGACTAAGGCTGTTAATAATATTCTGGTATTTGGTGAGGATGGAGTATACCCTGAAAATTCAACAATTTTTGTTTTGGCTGATGTTGATGGCGTGTATGTGGTTAATATTTCAGGTAAAAAAATCCGTATTCATGTTTTAAATGGTGTTGGAACAACTACAATATCATTGAATGCGGGTAATTACTCTGCTGATGTCGAATATGTTAATGAGAATTATATTAATAATGTCACAAGCATTCCGTTCACTGTTGCTAAGGCTGATGTTGCTTTAAGTGTTGAGGTTTTAGATAAGGTTTATACTGCTGATATTAAGGGTAATGTATTTGCCAGTGTTGATGGTGAGTATACTGTAGTTATTGGGAATAATATTATTCCAGTGACTGTTTTGAATGGTGTTGGTGCCTTTGACGTTGGTGTTTTAAATGTTGGAAACTATACTGTTCGTGTAATGTTTGCCGGAAATGAAAATTATAATGCTAATGTTAATGAAAGCACATTTAAAGTTACTCAGTTTGGAACCAATTTCAATATTGCTGCTGATAAAAACAACATAACTTATGGAAATTCAATAATTATTGCTCCAAGTCTTCCAGATGGTGCTTCAGGAAATGTCACTTATTTCTTTGCTAATGGAACTGTAATTGGGGTTTTAAATGTTGGCGAATCATTTGTAATCCCTGCTTTGGATGTTGGGTCTCATGTGGTTTATGCAAATTATTCCGGTGATTCCAATCATGCTCCTGCAAGGGACAGCCTAACAATCACTGTTAATAAGGCAGTTAATAATATTGTCGTATTCGGTCAGGATGTAACTTATCTTGAGAATTCAACTATTACTGTTGTGGCTGATGTTGACGGTGAATATTATGTTGATGTTGGTGGTAAACAGGTGACTGTAATTGTTTCAGGTGGTAGGGGAGTGAATACAGTAGCTTTGGATGCTGGAACTTACTTTGCTGATGTTAGATACGTTAATGCAAGGTATGTGAATAATGTCACATGTATTCCGTTTACTGTTGCTAAGGCTGATGTTGCTTTATGTGTTGAGGTTTTAGATAAGGTTTATACTGCAGATATTGATGGTAACGTATTTGCAGGTCTTGATGGTGAATATAATGTAATCATTGGCGATACTTCAAAGGTTGTAATCGTTAAAAACGGTGTAGGTACTTTTAATTTTGGCATTCTTGATGTTGGAAGCTACGATGTTTATGTATTATTCGCCGGAAATGAAAACTATAATGCAAATTCAAACAGTTCAACCTTCGAAGTCACTTCTACAGGCACTAACTTTAATGTCATTGTGAATAGCACTGAAATAACATATGGGGAAGCTATTGATATTACTCAAAGTCTTCCGGCCGATGCAACAGGCACTGTAACTTATAGATTTGCAAATGGAACAGTAATTAATGTCATTGATGTTAAAGAATCATTTGTTTTATCCGGCTTGGATGCAAAATCTTATGTAATTTACGCCAATTACTCTGGCGATTCCAATTATGCTTCTGCACTTGATAGTGTAACAATTGTGGTTAATAAGGCGATTAATAATGTTGTTGTGAGTGCAGACAGCGTTACATATCCTGATAATGTTATTGTCAATGTTAAAGCGGACATCGATGGAATTTACATTGTTTCTGTCGGCGGCAATTCCTTTGAAGTTAATGTTGTAAAAGGTAAGGGAAGTATCAGTGTCTCTTTAGAAGTTGGAGATTACAGTACTGTCACTTATGCTGATAGTCCAAATTATGAAGCTAATATTCGAGAGGCTAATTTTGCTGTATTGCCAGTTGAAGATTATGACTTTGATTTTGAAATGATTGATAAGACTGTCATTTTCCATGCTCCGAGTGATGCTACTGGAAATGTAATTCTTGTTGTTGGTAACACAACATATGTTGTTCCTTTGAAAAATGGTACAGCAGAGATTACTGTCAGTGAATTAATGGAAGGATCAAACATTGTTGGAATTGCTTATTCAGGTGATAGTAAATATGCTCCAAGAAGTTATTCAAGCAATTTGATTGTCAATACAAAGATTATTGCTTCTGATATGACTCGCGGATATAACAGCGGTGTTGACTATCAGGTTAAAATAGTTGATAATAATGGAAATCCATTGAAAAATAAGAAAGTGACATTCACTATAAATAATAGAAAATACATTCGCACCACCAATGCGGATGGTATTGCTAAACTCAATGTTAAACTTCGTGTTGGAACATACAAGGTAATAGTCACTTTGGATAATGGTAAAAAGGTTGTAAAAAAACTTAAGATTGTTAAAAGGATTGTTGGAAACAGGAATACTGTTAAATATTACAATAGTCATTTCAAATATAAATTCAGAGTCATTGGCAATAATGGCAAGGCTGTTGGTAAGGGAGTAATTGTAACTGTTAAAATTGGTAAAAAAACCTTTAAACTCAAAACAAAAAATAATGGTTACATTATAATTAGATTAAACAAACATTTCGCTCCTAAAAAATATATCATAAGGGCATCATACAAAGGATACTCTATAAAGAATACTATTGTAGTAAAACATATAATATTCAGTAAAAAGACAGTCAATGTCAAAAAGTCCGCAAAGAAACTTGTCCTTGCAGCTAAGTTTAAACAAGGTAAAAAAATCCTTAAAAACAGGCTAGTGACATTTAAATTCATGGGCAAGAAGTACAATACTAAAACCAACAAATTTGGTATTGCAAAAGTAACCATTAAGAAAAATGTCATCAATAAGCTTAGGATAGGCAAAAATTATAGATTTAGCGTTACCTATGTAAAAGACACAATAAAAAGAACAATTAAAGTAAGAAGATAGGGCTATCATACCCTATTTACTTAATTTTTTTCAACAAACTGTATTATTTTACTAGCCTCTTTTTTTAAAATTCTTTGTTTGTTAATTCTTGCCTTTTTAATTTGGTGTAATTTTAAGATTATTGATGGTGCTGTTTTTAGCTGTGGGCAATGGTTTTCTTTTAATTACTCTATTAATTTATATGATGCACTTTTCTAAAACACTATTTGGCTGCAGAATGGCTTTACATGAAGACAGTTTTCAAAAAATTATTATTTGATGAAAACAATACATACTTATATAATAATATCAATCATTATTATACAAAATTTGGAGAAGATTAAATTGAAACTAATCAAATCAATGGTAATCTTTCTATTTTTATTGGTAATGAGTATGGGAGTTGTCTGCGCTGAAGATATGAATCAGACAGTGCAGGACACATTGGAACTGGCAGATGTGCAAGATTTCATTTCTGATGATTCTGAAAAGTCATATACTGATTTATTTGATGCAATAAATAAAACAGATGATACAATAACTTTAGAAAGCGATTACAAATATCAAGATAGCGATAAGATAAAATATATTGAATTTAAACAAGACTATACGATAGATGGGAAAAATCACGTGGTTGATGCTGATGGTAAAGCAACTATTTTTAAAGCATCCAACAGCGTATTAACTTTGAAAAATCTTATTTTGAAAAATACCAATGATTCTGCTATTTTATTGCAAAGTTCCAGACTGATTACTGAAAACGTAACATTCATGAACACCAATTCCGCAGACTTTGGAGGGGCAGTATACTGTGCTAACAGTAATTATTACAGTACCAACGACAGATTTACAGATACTTCAGCACCTGAGGCAGGATCTGCAATATTTGCAAAGAGTTCTAAAATCTTTATAAACAACGCAACATTTACAAACAAAAATCCGATAAAATGGGGTTTGATTTATGGAAATAACTGTATCATAGATGTTTCAAACAGTGTTTTTGCAAACGCAACCTCAAAATATGCAACCGCAATATACAACACAAGAAACACTACAATCAAAAACTCAAAATTCATTAATTTGTCTGCCTCTGAAACTGCGGGGGCTGTTGCAATCAAAGGTGGAAATCCAACAAAATATGTCTTTTTGACTATAGATGGATGTGAATTTATAAACGTCAGTGCTGCCAAAAATGGTGGAGCTGTCTTTGCAGATGTCAATGGTGATGGGGATAATTGTGATGGTGGATTAGTTGAAATTCTAAATACATTGTTTGACAAAAACTCCGCAGAGTTTGGAGGAGCATTACTTCAGTTAGGAGGGGCTCTTGATGTAATCAACTCTACATTCACAAACAATGTCGCAAATGAAAACGGGGGTGCAATATATACCTCAAACGCAAAAGTAAACATAAACAAAGACACTTTCACAAACAACAAGGCAAATGAAAATGAAGGATACGGTGGTGCAATACATCTCGACTATGAGACCGCAACCGTTGAAGAATGTACTTTCACAGATAATGTTGCAGGCAAAGGGGGAGCGATTTACAGCTACTCCACATTATACAAAATAATGTATTCACAGTTTAAAAACAACACCAAAGAGGACATATACACCAGATTTGATGATAAAGGTTCTAAAATTACAGACTGCGGTGAATACACAAGAACAATAAATGACAAAAGCTATGAATATATCATAAGATACAACGGGGAAGAAATCAAATTAAATCCACAGCCTATTTCAGGTTCTGCTAAAGATTCATACTTCAACTTAAATGATTTGGGATTAGTGACTCCGGTTAAGAACCAAGGTTCAATGGGTTCATGCTGGGCATTCGGAGCAGCAGGTGCATTTGAATCATCATTCCTGATTGCAACCGGAAAGGAAATAGACATTTCCGAAAACAATATTCAAAACCTTGAATTACGTTATTCCATATATGGAAAGGCGGGTGATGTTGAAGGAGGAAATTTATATATGGCTACATCATACTTTGTAAGCTGGTTTGGAGCAGCCAATACATCAGATGACACATACGATGAACTTGGAAAAATTTCTAAAATATTATACAGTCCTGATGGGGCATACCGTACAGTTGATGCAGTCTACATAAACATAAAGAATAAGAATGCTATTAAGCAATATCTGACAAAATACGGTGCGATGAACCTGTTTGTATATGGTGCATCTTCAGATGACCCATCATACAGTCCAAAGTACAATTCAATATACAACGCCAAATACAATGGAAACCACTACGTTACCTTAGTCGGATGGGATGACAACTTCTCAAAAAACAAATTTTCAAAAACTGCTCCGGGCAACGGTGCATGGATTTGTAAAAACAGTTGGGGAACTGACTGGGGAGATGGTGGATATTTCTACATTTCCTACTATGATAAGTCATTAAACTCTCTTGCAGGAGGATTCACATTTGATAATGTTAACTACTATGAAAAACTTTACCAAAATGAAGTGAACGGAGCTATGGTCTACTCCGAATACGATACTTACGGACAGATATATTCAAGTGAAAACGGAGACATAATTGCTGCTGTTGGAACCTACTTTGAAAGTGCCAAAAGCCCTTATACTATTAAAATATTCTTAAATGAGCGTCCTGTTTACACTCAAAGTGGAAAATCATCCCATGCGGGATATGAAACAATCAAACTGAACAAATATGTTGCAGTAGATCCGAATTCCACATTTGAAATCAGAATCAAATCCACTTCAATGCCTTTCGTTGAAGGTGTGAGAACTCCTATTGTAAGTGGTGTGAATTATATGATTGTTAATGGTAAAGTTATTGATCTTGCAACTAAAAACGTAATTGCTCCTATTAAAGCATACACTTACCACAGTCCTGCAATTACCAAAGCTGTTGTGAAATATTTTGACAATAAAGAAACAATATTTACAGTTTACAACGTTACTGATGTAGACACCATCCAAGCCAGTTTCAAAAATAAAAACTACAACATAAAAATAGTTAACGGAACTGGAAGCATATCCTTGGGAGTTTTACCGACAGGGGATTACCTTGTAACTTTAAGATACCACAATCAAACATTCTCAAGTGCAGTATTAGTAAAAACAACCATATCAAGTGATGATCAAAAAAGCATGACCATGGCTTACAATTCTAAAAATTCATTTACTGTACAGTTCCTTTATTCTAATGGAAAACCTCTTAAAAATACTAAAGTAACTGCCAAATTCGACAATAAGGTTATTTCTGGAGCAAAAACCAATGCAAATGGTATGCTGTCTATCTCTATCGATCCTAAAAACAAAATCGGAAAACACTACATAGACTATGTAAATCCGAAAACAGGCGAAAAATTAAGGATAACCATTAATGTCGTGTCCAGATTTGCCGGAAATAAAAACGTAAACATGTACTACTTTGACGGACATTCATACAAGGTACGTTTAAGAGCAGATGATGGTAAATTTGCAGGTAAAAACCATATTGTACTCATTAAGATAGGTAAAAAGGCATTCAAGGTAAGAACCAATGCAAAAGGATACGCAGTCTTGAAAATACCTGCCAAAATCACTCCTGGAAAATACACAATAGCTGCAATCTATAGTGGCCAAACTGTTAAAAACAAATTAATTGTAAAACAGGTATTGAAAACCAAAAGACATGTAACTGTCAAAAAGTCAGCTAAGAAGCTTGTATTAAGTGCGTCACTTAAAAAAGGAAAAACAGCAATTAAAGGCAAATTTGTAAAATTCAATGTTAATGGCAAAACTTACAGGGCAAAAACCAACAAATATGGTATTGCTAAACTAACCATCAAAAAAGCGGCTATTAATAAATTGAAAATCAAAAAATACCTCATCAAAGTAGCTTACTACAATGATGTTGTAAAATCAGTTCTTCATGTTGGACGTTAGGGATTAAATTCTCTAACTCTTTTTTTTATTTTTGAAGAAATTCTAATTTTAAACCAATAAACATTTAAATTTTGTATTACTAATAGGTAATATAGAAATAGGAATATTAAGTTAGGATGGTATTATACATATCTATTTTTTTTATTTGATTATATTGTTGAGGTGATAATATGAGTGAAAAAATTGTATTGGAAGATATTAAACCATATGAGCATCTTTTTACATCAGTTCCTGCATTTTTATTAGAAAGAATGGCTAAAAGGAAGTCAAATTTAGTAAAAAAATTCGAATCACCTGTCCGCTCACGTTTAAATTCATTAAATGAACATCAGAGAAATAAATTGCATGTGGTGTTGAATAGTGAGATAAGCGAGTTGCAGAAGATTATGGATGAAGCCTACAAGAAAACCAATAAAAAGCAATATAAGGTATTGGCCAATCCGAAATATAAGGAATTCATTGAATACAATCTTGATGAATTGAAAAAGATGATTTAATGGGAATTATCTCTTAAAATTGTGAGATATTCCTCTAATAAATCCAATAGCTCTTCTTTTTTTGTTGTTTTAAATATTTTCGGTTTTATTTCCACGCTGTGAGGTAAATTCTTCAAATAATATGCGGCGTGCACCCTCATTTTTGAAATGGCTACTTTTTCGGGTTTGTTTTCAAAGAGCAGCTCTGTATGTTTTCTTATCATTTCCATTTTTTCTTCAATCGTTACCTTTTGGGGCAAAGTCCCGTCATCCAAATACTCTACGCATTGCCTTATGAGCCATGGGTTTCCAAGGGTGGCCCTTCCAATCATTATCGCATCGCAATCTGTTTTTTCAATCATTTTTTCAGCATCAAAACAGGTTCTGATATCTCCATTTCCGATTACAGGTATTGAAACATTGTCTTTAACATCTCTGATAATTGACCAGTCTGCATCAGTTCCATAAGTATCGTACTTTGTACGGGGATGCACTGTTACTGCAGATGCGCCTGCATCTTCGGCAAGCTTTGATATTTCAACTGCATTGATGTGGTTGCTATCCCACCCGCTTCTGATTTTCACGGTAACTGGTATGGGAATGCTGTCGACAACTTCTGAGACTATGCGATATGCTTTTTCAGGGTCTTTGAGTAGGGCACTTCCTGCTTGGGATTTGATGGCGACCTTTCGAACAGGACAGCCCATGTTTATGTCGATGATGTCTGGCTTCATCTGTTCGTGGATGTATTGGGCGGCGAGTTTCATTGTTTGAGCTTCAGATCCGAAAATCTGCTGGGAAATCGGCCTTTCATAATCTGTCATCTGCAGCATGTCCTGTGTTCTGGTGTTGTCATGTACAATTCCTCTGTCTGAAACCATTTCGGTTTCTATAAGCCCACAGCCCATGGATTTGATTATGGTTCGAAATGTTGATTCGCATATTCCTGCCATAGGTGCCAAAACGACCTGATTTTCAATTTCAACATTGCCAATTTTCCATTTCATGAAATCACGGAGTTATTATAGATTATAAATTTATTTTAAAAAAAGTTAAAATGGAATATTTAGCCGAATATTCCACTTAATATGTTATTTCCAGAATCGTCTGTACTATTCAAAACATCTGTTACCTTGTTTTCGTATGTGTTTACGTCCCCTTGGACATTTTGTGTCTGTTCAATGGAGTTTGCAAGGTTTTCAATATCACTGTTTGTGATGTTGACGTTGTTTACTACAGTGTAGTTTTGAATGATGTTTACGATAGTCTGGTGATCTGTAACATTTTCCTGTTTTACTGTTTCTTTTACGTCATTGACTAATTTGGATAGGTTGTCTGAACTGACGTTTGAGCTTTCAACAATTTCAGCCTGTGTGTAGATTTCCTTGTTTGCTGCTTCTTTTACGGTTTCTGGAATTTCAACGTTGGTTGCCTCTTCATAACAGTTCATGATGCCTGCAAGGGCAGATTCACCGGTAGCTTCAACAGGACTGGTAACATAGACATGTCCGTTTGTAATTCCGGATGATTTTAAAGCAGATAGGTACATGTCACCTGTTATTGTGGTGATTTTTGATTTGTCCACACTGACTTCAAGGTTGTCATTGTCATTTAAGTTTACAAGCGCTGATGAGAATACTTCGCTTGAATCATAGTTTCTTCCGGTAATTCCGCTGGAAATTTTGTTAACTTCGTTGGCGGTAATAATTTTTTCATCAGCATTGTTCAAATCCAAATTGCTTTGACTTTTGAAAAATGAATCTACGTCAGATTTGTAGTTTGTATTTGCATGAGTAGTTTCACCATAGGTTATTACAACTGGATTTGCCTGACCTGAAAATCCTGCTGGTATAACCATTCCAATTATGATTATAGATAAAATAACCATACCAATAGTAATCTTACGCATATTATCACCTCTATATAATAGCACATTTTATTTATCTTAATAACTATTTAAACTTATCTCAAATCTATTTTTAATATGCTTGGTTGTTGTTTAGTTTAGTAATGTTTATATGTTTTCAAGTCAAATTTAAACTTATAGTAAATCTTTTCGATATTGCTATGTTTGTTATAAATGAATAAAGGAGGTGAAAATACGCAAAAACTAGATAATAGATTGTTATTCGCATTAATTATTTCAATCGTGCTTTTGTTTTCCATAAGCAGTGCATTTGCAGGAAATAATGAAACGACATATGATGTTATAGGCACTTCAGACCCTCTTGATGATGCTGTTCAAATAAGCGATGTTGGCGATGTTCAGTCATCTCATCTGGAGGAACAAACTCTGGGGGCAGGCAATAATGTAATAAATGTTGTCAATATAAAGGATTCATACAACGCAACAAGCAAAACATGGAGTGAGGACGGATTTGACCTGAAAGGAGCTACCATTAAGGTTTATGATTCTTCAAATAAGTTGGTTTCAACCCATAAAACCGATTCAAAAGGTAATGCAGTAATCAAAAACTTAGGCTCCTCAAAGTATCATCTGGAAGTTTCATACTCCACATATGACCCGCAAAAATATGATGTGGACTTTACCAAGAAAAGCGGCACTGTCGATATCAAGGGAATACAGTTCATTCCAGACATATTGCTTCTGGTTGATTACAATTCCCACAGCGAAAAGGTTGACTTGCTGATGAACATGTCAAAAAGAGTCGCCTACATCAGTACTACTGATTTTGACAAGTCCCGCGCATGGCTGGTTGAATATGCAAATTATATGCATATTGATATGTTTTCGGAATCCGCTTACAGCGTGTTTACCGCTCCATATCTAAAGCAGCTTCTTGCAAAGTCTCCGGCCAATGCAAAATATAATGTCGCTTACACATTCAGTGTGTTTTCAAAGCAGATTATGAACAGCACAGGAATCCATATTGTGGGAGCTTCTGCGTCCAACAATACTTTCGACACTATTGAAAATACCTACATCGGTTCCTATTTCCAGGCAAGGGATATTGCAGAATCTGATATCCTCCAGAACAATATGAAAAATTATCTGGATTATGTAAAATATTTAATCAATCCGGATAAATATTCAAATCCTACTCTTGATGAGAAAAATGCTCCGTTAATGTCTCCGGAATGTGGTTTTTATCATCCTGATTTAGGATTGTATACATTGGTTCCTGAAGGAAAATTAATCAATCAGTGGATTCGTGAAAATCCCGGATATACTCACAGTTCCGACGGTAGTTTGAATTGGATGACAGAAAATTATGTTGTCTGGTTGACTGAAGTATTGGATCCTACAGCTTTATTTAAAAAATTCGAAAATGATTATATTAATAGATTTGGCCCAAAAAAATCATTCATAGCTATCGCTTCCTACTATGGTGGTGAAGAGGTTAGCGATGCGCTCATCAGAGGTTATGAAGCTAATGGAAGGCCAGCTTTTAACGTATTTAAAACTGGAACCCAACCTCCAATGTCTTCAATATTGAACAGGATAGCTTCAATTTCTTCTGTGGGAATATCTGCAATCAATTCATTATGTAGTTGGTCTTTAGATTATGCCAGTGGTACTGCTGAGCCAGATTTATCCGATATTGATTTGCATGTACTGAAAGGTATTGTTGAAATTTCAGAATACAGTTATTTAAGCGAACTGGGGCCTCAGGTGGAATGGACATTCATGGTAACCTATCCAAGTTTTGAAGGTGTATTCGGTCAGGTGGCATTGTCCTATGTGGATTCATACGGTAAAACCCATGTTATTCAAGGTGGTGTGGATAAGATGGTCCAATTGAATTGCAAATGGGCAGACCTGCATGATTTGAATAATTCCGATAAGAAGGTCGCAGTAATGCTTTATAATTACCCTCCGGGTAAGGCAGAAATAGGCGCTTCCTATTTGGACGTTTTCAACAGTACTTTCGAACTGCTCTATCAGCTCTACAATCAGGGTTATGATATCGGTGGATCTTTTGAATTTTCAAAAGCTGTAAACAATACTTATCAGTGGATTATCAATTCTGAAGATTCCTATCTGATTAACAAGACCCGTACAAATTTGATTTCAATGTATAATCTGACTCAAATAATCTTTGACATGAACAATAAGGGTTCATGGGCAAAAGGTTTGCTGAATAAGTATGTTGAGGATAACTGGGATTACCTGATGAAGCATCATCAGCTGATTTCACTAAATGAATTCGAAAAGTTGACCTCTGACATCAATGATGAGTTATTCAATCAGATGATTTCATATTGGAAAGACGGTCTTGGACCTGCAATGGTTTATAAGAATAAATATATTGTAATTCCTGGAGTTTGGTTTGGTAATGTCTTTGTCACATTCCAGCCAAGTAGAGGTTGGGAAGAGGTGCAGGACTATCACAGCCTGGTAATACCTCCGCATCAGCAATATGTTTCATTTTATAAATGGATGGAAAAAACCGCAAAAATCAATGCAATAGTTTCAATGGGAACTCACGGAACTCTTGAATGGCTACCAGGTATTAATCTTGGAGCATATCCTGGAGATTGGACATTTGAACTTACATTGGTTCCAACTGTATATCCTTATATTGTTTCCAACCCTGGTGAAGCTATGGTTGCAAGAGACAGAAGTTCTGCTTTGATGATTACCCACATGACTCCTGCAATGGTTTCATCTGAACTATATGGTAATTACACTACCTTGAAGAATTATATAAATTACTATAAGGAACAGCTAAGCTTGAACGTAACATCCAATGCTGAATCATATAAGGAAATGATTTTGGAATTGGCTCCTGCATTAGGTTTCAGAAATATTTCCAAAGGCGAATCTTTCCAAAGCTGGATTGATGAGTTGCATATATATCTGGATGATATGGAAGACGATTTCAACACTTTCGGTCTTCATCACCTGGGAAAAATTTTAACAGGTTATGAACTTACCGAAGAGGTCGTTACTATTGTATCCTCTCAAACTAAAATATATGACCAATTGCTTGAGTTCTTATATCCTAATCTGAAAGGATTGAAATTCTATGATGACATTCAGGGAAATCTTAAATATCTTGAAGAAGCAGATAAAATAAAGTCATTCCTGAAACATTATTCCTCACGTTTGGTTAACGGCACTTCAGTCAAACAGCTAAACAGGGAACTTGGTATTCCGGAAGGCACCGCCTTATATAATTCAACACTATACTGTGAAGATATCATTGCAAACATTCAAAGAAACAATGAATGGAATGCGATTTTACTCGCTTTAAGCGGAAATTATGTAAAGGCAGGACTGTTTGCAGACCCTTCATATGGTGATTCCATACCTACAGGGTATGACGGATATGCATCAGACCCAACAAGAATGCCGTCTTATGCAGCATATGAATCAGCAGTAAGGATTGTCGATATGCTTTTGGCCAACTACTATGAACAGCATGGAAAATGGCCTGAGCTGACTTCACTGATCTTATGGGGTACTGAAATTTCAAGAACCGAAGGTATAGGTGTTGCGGAATTCATGTATTTCCTGGGATGCAAACCTGTTTGGGCAGACAACGGCAAGGTTCTAGGTGTTGAACAGATACCTATTGAAGATTTAACCATAACTTTAAATAACGGTTCTGTTGTAAACAGGCCAAGAATAGATGTGTTTGCAAGTATGGTTACAAACAACAAGGATTGGATTACCTGGATGCTCACTTCAGTCAGCATGGCAATAAATGCTACTGGTGAGGATGCATCAAATAATTATGTAATAAAGCATTATGCGGAAAACCCTCACTTAGACAGATTATTCGGTCTTCCGGGCAATGTTCTTGAAGGTACTGGTATGTCTAATCTCATACCTAACACCGCAGACTGGAGTATTGATTCAGTCAATGAATATGCTATGGACATATATATGAATAAGGTATCCTATTCATGGACTTTGGATGAAAAGGGTAATGTTCAGGTAAACAAACAGAGAGATGTTTACAAATACCTGCTTGATAATGTGGATGTGATTACTCAAAACTTCGACAGCAGTTGGAGACTCTTCGATTCCGATGATTACTATGACTGGTTCGGTGGCCTGTACAATGCCGCCAATGTATTGAAGGAAAAGTCCGGTAAGGACAAGCCTGATACTGCTTTCTTTGATATCAGGAACAAAAATAAGTACACTTCAAGAACTTATCAGGAAGAGTTGGAATTCGAAGTTCGCAGTATCCTCTTGAATCCGCAGTATTACAATGCGCTGGTCAAGACTCCTGCGGGAATGAATGCATACGCTTCAAGATTCCAAAATTTCTATGCGACTACAGTTTTAGGTGGTGAAAAGTTAAATACTCAATTGGGAAATCAATTGGCTGAAACAGTACTTAAAATCAATTCTGGAGTTAACAGTAATACTTTAGCAGCTGGTTCACAATCTTCCACAGCATGGATGATTTATATGGCTCAGCAAGGACTCTGGAGTGGTGATTCCGCTACTGTTCAAAAATTGGTTGACTCATACATGCAAAGCGTAATCGAATATGGTGTTGCATGTTGTCACCACACATGTAAAAACCTTGCATGGAATTCAGAGATTATCCAATTGAGTTCATTGACTCCTGCTCAAAAGCAGAAGTTTGCTGAAATTTTAGCTCAGGCAACTGAAACCGACCCTCTCTATCAGATGAATGAAAATTCAGAAAATCAGGGAACTGAAGGAAATCAAAACGGAGGTTCTCAAAATGGAGAGACTGGAAATCAAAATGCCAATGTAGTTTCAAACAGTACATCACAGCAATCAAAATCCGAAAGTTCCAATTCCGGAGGAAATACTGCTGCTGGTGATGTTGCAGGTCAGGCTGGAGATGCCAAATCTGCTGAAGATTCTTCCAGTTCACAGGATGCATCCTCTGGATCTAGTGGTGCAGGCGGTTCCAAGGCCTATGAAATTTCAGAAAAATCAGCATCCAAATCTGCAAGTTCAACAGAATCAAGCATGCCGATATTTGTTGTTGTTGCAGTAATCATTTTGATTGCAATATTCCTGGTCGGTTATCTCAGGGATAGCAAGGATGGCTTTGATGATTATTAATCTAATCATCAACTTTTTTTATTTTTTTTAGTCTTCATGCAAAAATTCTGATTTTTTTTAGTAATTTTTAAATATGTTATACTTTCATAAGTTATAATATAATAGAAAATTTTTAAAGTTAAATTTATTCAACTTTCAATTAGATTTTCAAATTAAATTTGATGAGGTATAATATGAGCAAAATAATTAATATTTTATTGGTTTCACTGCTTTTGCTGCTTTCCATTGGTGCAGTCAGCGCTGCAAATATTGAAAATGGAACCGACTTTATTAGCACTGAAGCCACACAGGGCACTTTGGATGTGTCTGCAGATGAGGGTATTGGTTTAAGTTCGAATGTGGTGGATTCGGATAACTTGAAAGCATCCTCCCATACAATTACCGATGCGAATTTTAATCAGTATTTTGATAAGGATGGAAATGTTGTATCTTCAGCTATTAAAGAAGGGGATACAATCATTCTCGATGGAAGTTTCTCTTCAAAGAGTTTCACTTTCAAAAAGCCGATACATGTTGTTGGAACTTCCACAAACAGCATGAAAAATTCAAGGATTTCTCTTCTCAGTGGAGCTTCAGGAAGTTCTGTAAGTAATTTAAACATTGCAAATACAAACAATGAACTCTATGGAATATTCCTGAACTCAGCCAGCAATTGTGTTGTTAAGGACTGTACCATAAAAAATACAGGAAGAGCTTCCTATGCTATTTGCGTAGCCAATGGGGCAAATTACAATAATGTGACAAATAACGACCTTAAGACCTATGGAATAACATACGGACACGGTACCAGATCAACTCCTACACTGATTCTCAGCGGTTCCCATTATAATTATATTGCAAACAATAAGGTTGAAGTGGATGATGCCAATGGTATATATCTGTCCAGTTATGATGGTGGACCTCTTAAAGGTGGATCTTCCAACTTCAACATAATATATAATAATATAGTTATGTGCAATCCTGAAATATTACCTACATCCTGGAGCTACAATATTCAGGTGATGGGGAATAACAACACTATCAAATCCAATACTGTAATCAGAGGTTACAGAGGGGTCTCCACTGCCGGAAGCGGCAATATTATTGTGGACAATACTATAGTCAACATTACCGGTGCCGATTACAACCATCTCGGTATTGAAGCCGGTGGGGAATATGGAATTGTAGGTGCTTATGATTCAGTCATTAGAAACAATGTCATTATGGACTGTAAAATAATCTCAACAGGCGGTGGAATTTCCGGAATCGACAATTCCATTATTGAAAACAATTGGGTAAACGTATCAAAAGCGGGCAGAGGAATTTCTGCTGCAGGTTCAAACGTTGTTGTCAGAAACAACACTGTTTTCACAGAATTCGGATCTGGAATCTATCAGAAGGATGAAGGCTCAGGCCTTTGGATTGAAAATAATAACGTCACTTCACTTTCCGGTGTGGGCGTATTGATTGAGAGATTAAGCTCCAAAAGAATGCCGTCCAATGTAACTGTCATTTCCAATACCATTAAAACTGGAAATAATGTTGCAATTGATGCAAGCGGTGTTCAATCTGACACCTCAAATATTGATTTAGACTCAAATATTGTGTTTGGAAAGGAAATACATACTCCTGCTGGTGTAATTGACACTTCAAAGCCAACATATATCTTTAAGGGAAAGACATTTACAATCACAAATGACAATTTCGATGAATATATAAATGCAAACGGCGGATTGACAGATCTTGTCAACGACGGAGACATTCTCAATTTCAAGGGCGCTTTTAACAATAAGGTAATCTATATCAACAAGGCCATCAAAATCACTGGTGAAAAGCCTGTATTCTACAATTCAACATTCAAGGTTACATCAGGAAACGTTTTGATTGAAAATTTAAATATCATCAACAAAGCTGCAGAAAGGGTTAACGCATGGGGAATATTCATTAACCAGGCTCAGGGCGTGAGAGTCGTAAACAATAATATTTCCGTAAACGACCCTAAGGCAGCATATGCGGTTTATGTTCTCGAATCAACTTTTGTTGATGTTTGGAACAATAACCTGATGTCTCAGGGTGATTATTTGACATTCACACTGCTTTCATATGCCAGTGAAGACTGTAGTTTTGCAAATAACACAATAAAAACAATCGGAACAGGCGAAGTTTATAATTTCATGCCTGAAAGATGCATTGATGGTAATGAACTGGTAATTGATGGAAAACAATACTGCATTGACGGAAACGAACTCTTTATCAATGGTAAATCCTACTGCATTGACGGCAATGAGCTGGTTGTAGACGGCAAAACCTATTGCATTGACGGAAACGAACTCTGCATTGACGGAAATGAATACTGTATGGATGGAGCACATGTCATTTCGGAAATTTATCAAACCTATGGAATTTTGTTATTATACTCATCAAACAACACCGTTTCCGGAAATGATGTAAACGCCACATCAGATTTGGCAGAAGTGCATTCAACAACAGGCAAGGACAATTCCACAAATTCCATTGTCGGTATTGATTTATACTTCAACAGCCACAACAATGTTTTCTCAAACAACAAAGTCTATGTTAAGGCTAAGGATAATTATATATATGGAATGGGTGTTTTAGGATACAATACAGGTCATAAGGCTCCTGAAGGACAAGGAGCTACAGACAATGTCTTCAACGGCAATGTCATAACTCTTGAAGGTCCATACTTCACAACAGGTCTTATTGTGGGTGCAGAATCTGAAGGAACCATCTTAAAAGATAATGTTATCAATTTGAAATCCGAAGGTGTTTCCTATGGTATTACTTTGGAACTTTCCAGAATGAGTGTGATTGAAAACAACATCGTTTCTCTAAATTCAGAGGTTATCTACGGAATCGAAGCATTGTCATCAGACCGAAATGTCATCACAGGCAATAAATTTAGCACTGCTGCAAAGCAGGTTTACGGCATTTTGCTTTCAAATTCAAAATTTAATTCCATTTCACAAAATGAAATAAATGCCAAAGGCACTGGTGAAAAACTGACAGTTAAAAACCTGGATTCATTGCCTGGCGGAAATGCCGGTGTGTATATCAGGTCAAATTCCACAGGTAACGAAATAGTTGACAATAACATAACTTCAACAAAAGGCTATGCAGTCATGATTGATGCTGAAGCTATAGGCAATGTGATTTCTGACAATTATCTTGACTCTGAAAAAGGTATTGGTAATGCTGCAGTATACGGAGCTTCTGAAAATGATGTTTCAAACAACTACAAATTCATCGCAAATCCAATTGTTAAAGTTAGTGACATCGAATATCTGGGCAAAGGTCAGTTCAACCTCACATTCGGCGAAAATTTAAACGGAGCAATCGTTAAATTTTATGGTTCAGACGGTGAACTAATAGGTGATGCTGTAGTTTCAAAAGGCGTTGCAAGTTTCACTTATGCATTCGACGAATCATATGTTCCTGCAAATTACAGATTCACATCTCAGCTATTTAAGGAAAACTACAAGGCATCCGTATTCGAGCTTTTATTTGAAATAACCAAGGCAGATGCAATAGTGACCTTTGAACCTGTTGCAATCGTTCAGGGGGAAAGCCAAACAATCTCTCTTAGAATTGTCGATTCATTGGGAAATCCTATCAGAGGAGCAAAAGTCACATTTATCAGGCAAAGTATCAGGGACATGATTATGGGCAATGCTGTCTCAGGCAGTGATGGATATGCCAAAATAGTTTATGAGGTTCCGGCTTCACTGGATGCAGGTAAATACACAATGCGTGCAGACATTTCAGGTTTGGATAACTTCAACGATGCAAGCGTTACTTCCGGCTTAACCGTGTTGCCAAGGGCTGATGTGATAATTCAAATCAACAAGAACATATATGTAAAAGGAATATTGGCCACTTTAAAGGATTCCAACGGAAATGCTGTTGCAAATAAAGGTGTATCAGTGAAAATTGGCTCAAACACTTATTCTCTTATTTCAAATAATAAGGGAGAAGTTGCATTGCCTGCTAATGTAAAAGCAGGTTCATATCAGGTAAGTGTCACTTCACTTGCTGAAGGCAAATATTCTGAAAAGGTCAGCAGTTTAAGTGTTCTTGTCGTAAATCCTATAACTGGAGGTAAGGACTATTCAGTCTATTATGGCAATGTTGTTAAATACAAGGTTCGCATATTGAATACAAACGGAAAGGCTGCAGGTGCCGGTAAAATCGTTGTATTCAAATTTAATGGAAAAACTGTCAAAGCTAGAACAGGCAAGTCCGGATATGCAACTGCTTCACTTAAGCTAAAAGCCGGTAAATATGCAATAACCACTTCTTATGCTGGGGTTTCAAAATCCAATAAGATAACCTTTAAGCCAACCTTATCTGCAAAAAATATTGTCAAGAAAAGAGCAAAAGTGGTAAAATTCTCCGCTAAATTGGTTGGCAAAAATGGTAAGATTTTAAAAAACAAAAAAATTGTATTTAAAATTAAAAATAAGAAATATACTGCTAAAACCAACAATAAAGGTGTAGCTACTGCATCTATTAGAAATTTAAACGTTGGTAAGTTCTCCATAACATCAAGTTATGGTGGATGCACAATAAAAAATTCCATTCAAATCAAAAAATAGGGTAACTTTTAACCCTTATTTTACTTTTTTTTCAATTTTTCTTTAATTACATTTAAATATTTTTAAAATAAAGTTTATAATTGGATAGTCAATTAATTTTTATTTTTTATAATTTAGGCTATTATCAATATTATTTAAATGAGGTGGAATTATTAAATCAAAAAGTTTAGTTATTTCATTAATTATGCTTTCAGTAGTGCTGTTATCAGTAGGTGCTGCTTTTGCAGCCGATAATGCAACTGATACTGTCGCAATTGATGATGAAGTAACTGTTGATGAGCCACTTGCTGTTGGGGGAGATGCACAACCAGTAAGTGCAAATGAAAGTACAGCTGTTGTAACAAAAGATAATTTCAACAGTTATTTTGATGAAAATGGAACATTATTGTCAAATGTCACTTCTGATGAATTGAAATTCAGCGGAGACATTTCAGATGTTGGTGTAAGTGCAATTGGCATTACTCGTCCGATTGCAATATCCGGAGACAATGCAGTATTCAACAATGTGTCTATTGACGTATTTGCTAGTGATGTTGTAATTTCTGGTCTTACCATCAATCAGGACACTTCTGGATTTGCAATTGCTGTTTATAATGCAACAAATGTTGAAATTAAAGATTCAACCATTAATTTCAATGCAATAAAAGATTATAATGCATTTGCAATTGATGCAGATAATGCAGATAATTTGAAAATCATGAACAATATCATTAATTATGCCGGTGCAACAACCGGATGGAATTTTAACTATGCAATTCAGGTTACAAATTCCAATAATGCTATAATTAATGGTAACAAGATCAAGGCTAAAGTCATTTCTGCTGATGTTGGTTGGGAAGAAGTTCCTCCTGGAAGTAAAAATTGGGTAAGTACTCCAATTAGTGGAACTATAGTAGTTAAAGATTCAAATGGTGTTGTTTTAGATAGTAATGATATAGATACTACTTATTCTGCTTTTATGGGATCTTACGATACTATATACGCTGTTGATTTTTCAAGAACCTCCGGTACTGTAATTACTAATAACAATATTACTTCAACTGGTAAAAGTTATATCTACGGTATTATTATTTCTGATGATGATTTCACAATAAGAGGTAATAATATTAAATCTACTGCAGAATATTACGCCAATGGTATGGATATTGAAGGTCCTGCTGTGGGTGTTGTAGAAGACAATGTCATTGATGTTAAATCTGGCAGCAGTGCTTATGGTATTTATTCAGGTATGAACGGTGCTGATGTTAATGCAAACTATACTGGTAATGAGATTACCGGTGAAGCATACAACATCTTTGGTTTTTCAATTGGTGATGTTTCAAGCAATGTTGTAAACAACACTGTTTTAATTAATGGTAATTATACAACTGGTATGGCTTATAGAGTTTCATCCTTATCTGCTACTGGTAATAGAATTGTTTTAACTTCTTCTGAAAAAGGTAATGAATCCATTTGGGAAGGATTTGGTGTTGAAGCTGTCGGTATTAAAGTTATTAAAGGTGCTGCTAATATTGCTGATAATGTAATTGCTGGTCCTGGTAAAGGTGTTTCATTCACAGGCAATCAGACTAATGTAGTATTAAAAGACAATATGATTAATACTGTAGCTAACGATGATAAAGATGCTTATGCAATTTATGCAAATGATAGTGCTGTTTTAGAAATTGTTGACAACAATATCGATTATCAAGGTGCAACTAAAGGTATCGGTATTAATAATGCTGTTTATCTTTATGAAACTGATGGTGCTGTTATTAAAGGAAATAAATTTGATTTAGATTTGATTTCATGTTATGTGCCTTGGGCTGAAGTGCCTTCAGGTAGTGGTAATTGGGTAAGCTTCCCTATTTCCGAAGGTATTGTTGTTGAAAGTTCTAACAATGTTACTTTGGATAATAATACAGTAAATGTTCAATATACTGATGTTGTTGGATCTTATGATACTATATACTCTGTTGTCTTCAAAAATTCCAACAATAGTGTAATTTCAAAAAATACTATTGTATCTAATGGAAATACTTATATCTACGGATTACAAATTACCGGTGATAATTTCAATATTAACTCAAATGATATTAATACAACATCCAATTACTATTCTAACGGTATTGATATCGAAGGTCCTGCTAGTGGAGTTGTAAAAGAAAACGGAATTTCAGTAATATCTCCTACTTCCGCTTACGGAATTTACTCCGGTATGAATGGTGCTGATGTTAAAGCAAATTATATTGGTAATGATATTACTGGTGATGCATATAATATATTCGGATTCTCATTAGGTGACGTTGAAAG
The DNA here is from genome assembly GCF_902801725.1 of uncultured Methanobrevibacter sp. Taxonomy (GTDB): domain Archaea; phylum Methanobacteriota; class Methanobacteria; order Methanobacteriales; family Methanobacteriaceae; genus Methanocatella. Next base: position 24,306 of record NZ_CADCJB010000022.1, read on the forward strand.
TAATGTAATCGATAATGATGTTATTCTTTCAGGTAATTATACTACTGGAATTGCATACAGAGGATCTAATTTGGTAGTTGACAACACCAAAATTTCCGCAAAAGGTTCCAATGTCGGTAATGAATCTATTTGGGAAGGTTTCGGAGTTCAAAATATTGGTATTAAAGTTGTTAAAGGTACTTCTACAATTACAAATAACAATATTCAAACTACTGGCGATTCAACTATTAATTTAACAGGCAATGTTGCAACTGTTAAAGATAACTATTTAAGAAGTGCTAATAATGTAGGTGCTTTTACTATTGTTGAAGCAGATAACGCTACTATTTCAGGCAATGACCCTAAAGTAAAAACCAAAATCGTAGTTGCATCTTCCAAAACTCTTTACTTAACAGTTATCAAAAAAGGATACTACTATCAAATAAAATTAGTTGATGCGAATAATAACCCATTGGCAAAGAAAATAGTTTCAATAAACTTTGATGGTAAAACCAGAGCTTACCCTACAAATGCACTTGGTGTAATCAAATACAAACTCTCAGCATCTAAAATAGGAACTAAAAAGATGACTATTAAATTTGCTGGAGACGAGTATTACGCAGCAAAAACTGCTACCGCAACTATTAAAGTTATTAAACAACCTACTAAATTATCTGCTGCTTCAAAAGCTTTCAGATCCAATGTTAAAGTTAAAAAATATGTTGCAACTTTAAAAGACAACAAAAACAAAGTAATTAAGAAAGCTAAACTTACCTTAAGAGTTAACGGTAAAACATTTAAAGCTACCACCAACGCTAAAGGTCAAGCAATTTTCAAAATTACCAAATTAACTAAAAAAGCTTCCTACAAAGCAGTAGTTAAATTTGCTGGTAATGGATATTATAAAGCAGCTTCTAAAAATGTCAAAATTGTAGTAAGATAAATAGAGATTTTTAATCTCTATACTTTTTTTTATTTTTCATGTAGATGCATGAATTGACTTTCACTCTTTTTCAATTAGCTATTATTTTTACTGATTTTTACATTCATTTTAACAAATCTTTTTCGATATGTCTATTGTTTAATTAATCAAATCTTTTAGTATATTGGTGCAAAATTTCGATTGAAAAACTGCATTTTTTTATTATTTTCATTTATTGAAAAAATATATTTTAGACATCTACATTGGCGCATTCAAAATGAGTATTTTCTAAATGTCAATGAAAAATAATCTATTAAAGATATAATTATTCTAATAAAAATTAGCAATGGTGTTAGTTTAATTTCATCTAAAATTAATATGGTGGTGGGAAAATAAATTAGCAAAATTGCTAATCTATTTCATTGCATCCTTGACCCTGTCAAAGATTCCTTTTTCAACTTTTTTTATTTCATCGCCGCTGATTTCGGCGAATTCTTTAAGCAGATCTTTTTGTTTTGAATTTAATTTCTTAGGAACAACTACAGTCACTGTAACATACATGTTTCCTCTGCCGGCATGCCTATATGAGGTCATACCTTGCCCTCTTAGTTTGAACACTGTTCCGCTTTGTGTACCAGGTGTGATTTTGAATTCAACTTCTTTTCCTTCAATGGTTGGAATGCTTATCAAATCACCCAATGCTGCTTGAGGGAAACTGATTTGTTGTTCGTAGTATAAGTGATCTCCTTCACGGCCAAATTGCTTATTTTGTTTAATGTGGACAGTAACAATCAAGTCTCCTTCAAGACCAGGTGCTTCACCACAGTTTCCTTCACCGGAAACTCTTAAGTGATTACCTTCATCGACTCCTTCAGGAATTTCAATTTTGATTGTTTTGGTTTTTCTTTTACTGCCTTTACCATGACAGTCAGGACATGGTTCTTTAATGATTTTACCTGTTCCTCCACAGGTTCTACAAGGCCTTACATTTACCATTTGGCCTAAAAAGGTGTTGCTTACTTCTTTAATTTGCCCTGTTCCTCCACATGCTTTACAGGTTTCAGGTTCCACGCCAGGTTTGGATTTGGACCCATTACATGTAGGACAGAGTTCACTTCTGGTAATCTTAATTTCTTTATCGCATCCAGTATATGCTTCCTCTAAGGTAATTGGAACTTCAGTATATATGTCTGAACCTCTTTGAGGTCCAGTTCTGCCACGGCTGCGATTTCCTCCACCAAAACCGAACATATCGAATATGTTTCCGATATCGAATCCCTGGAAAATGTCTTCGAAGTTTACGTTCTGATAGAAATCTTCTGCAGTAAATCCGTCCATTCCTGCATGACCAAACTGATCATATCTTTGACGTTTTTCATCATCAGACAAGACAGCGTAAGCTTCGCTTACCTCTTTAAATTTTTCTTCAGCATCTGGTTCTTCACAAACATCTGGATGGTATTTCCTGGCTAATTTACGATAAGCTTTTTTTATTGTCTTTTCATCTGCAGATTTATCCACTCCAAGAACTTCGTAATAATCTCGCTTGTCTGCCATTTATTCACCTTAATATGATAATTTAAAAAAATAGATAGAAAAAATAATAGTTTTATCTGCTGTTAGTCTATTGATTGATTCTGATTTCTGATTTTATTATATTTCCTAACAACTTATAAAACATTATTATTAATTCTAGTCTTTTACTTCATAGTCTGCATCAATTGTGTCATCATTTGCGTTGTCTTTAGCACCTGCATTAGGGTCTGCTCCAGCACCTTGTTGAGCTTGTTGTGCTTGTTGTGCTTGAGCTTCAGCTTGTGCTTGTTGATAAACTTTTGCACCAATTTCTTGAATTACATTGGATAATTCATCAGACTTTGCTTTAATGGCATCAACGTCATCGCCAGCTATGAGTTCTCTTAATTCAGCTACAAGTCCTTCGACTTTAGTTTTTTCATCTTCAGATACTTGA
>NZ_CADCJB010000023.1 GCF_902801725.1 uncultured Methanobrevibacter sp.
ATCGACTTGTTACCTGGAAAATACACAGCAACAATACAATTCAAGCAAGACAACACCTACCTGGCATCAACAACCAATGCAAACATAGCCATAAACAAGGTTGCTACTGTTTTAACCGCCAAAAATATCAATATAGCATATGGAAATTCAGCCAATATTGTTGCTACACTAAAAGACAGTCAAGGCAAAGCCTTAGCAGGAAAAGTCATTAGCATCAAATTAAATAATAAGGTTTACAACAAAAAAACAAATGCTAACGGTCATGCAATACTTAATGTTAATCTTGCAGCCCAGAGATACAATGCAAAGATTGGGTTTGCCGGTGACGATGCCTATAAAGCATCAATCCACACATCCAAAGTGATAGTTAACAAGGCAACTCCAAAAATTACTGCATCATATAAAACATTTAAAGCTAATTCACGTGTTAAAAAAGTTACTGTAACACTTAAAAACAAAAATAAATTTGTTAAAAATGCTCTTGTCAAATTAACAATAAACAAAAAGACATATAAAGTTTCAACAAATTCAAAAGGAGTAGCAATTTTCTTCATTAAATTAACTAAAAAAGGTAAGTACATTGCAGTCTATAAGTATGACGGTAATTCCAACTTCAAATCAACAACTAAAAAAGTTAGGATAACAATATATTAAAAAAAAACCTCAAAACATATATTTCAAAAGGTTAAGATACACAAGCATCATTCAGCTATGGAACATTATTTAAAATATTTTCAAAAAATTTAATTAACTTAAAGGCAATATTTAATTTGGGATATTATGGACATAACTGTTGATGAAATGAAAAAATCAATTAAGAGGATGTATGAAAGACTTGATGAAGTCAGCCCGGTGGATTTTGATTGCGGAAAATTATGTGGAGAGGTCTGCTGTGTTTATGATGCCGATGAAACTCACACAGAAGAGCTTGTCCTATATCTCCTTCCTGGCGAAGAGCTTATGTATGAAGACAGCGATGAATTTGAGCTTTATTACATGGATTCATCAGAAATAAAATATCCTCCATCATGGAAAGACAATATTTTTCTTGTCAAATGTAAAAACCCACCAAAATGCGACAGATCCATCAGACCAATCCAATGCAGAACATTTCCATTGGTGCCCCACCTAAACAAAAATGGTGAATTCCATCTTGTTTTGGATGAAACTGAATTTCCTTATGTTTGCCCAATTATCCGTGACCATATTAAACTCAATGATGATTTTATCATAATTACTTTTGAAATTTGGAAACGCCTGATTTCAAATCCTTTAGTTTATGATTTGGTGGATATGGATTCGAAAGAAAGGGACAAAAGAACTTCCAACTATAAAATTGTCATTTAAATAATAGTAATCACATACTATTAACATGGCTAAAAAAATCATTATTCTTGTTTTAGCGCTGTTTCTTCTCATGAATGCAGCAAGTGCACTCGACTCTTCCAACTGGACCAAAGCCAATGTGGGATATGAGGAGTTCAAAATCCCTCCAGAATACAAAAATCCATATTCAAGCGATTTCAACATGTATGAATACGATGAAAACATTGACGTTTTCACAATAAGATATGTAAATCCACGAATAATGGATTTGTACGGATATTTTCTAGAGCATAACTCTTACATTAAAAAGGTCAATGTTGCTGGTCATGATGCGGTTCACTTTGCCGGCTATGACCGCTATGACGAAACAAACAATTCAAAGTTGTGGTTTTCGGCGGGTGATGAATTCTACTATATCGCCTGGAGAGGAAACCAAATAACCCCAACTATCAAAGAAGTTGTAAAAAGCGCAAGTAAATCAAATTACAACAAAACCGAGTTTTACAATATATTGGATAGTAAATATGACAACTATAAAATTGTTGATGCAATCCAATCCCAAAGATATGATTCTGCTCCAAAAGATAATGGTCATCATTCATTCATATCTATAGGAAACAAAGGATACGGTTTTGGAATCATCACCTAAACCCACTTTTTTCCAAAAGAGTTAATAATAAAAAGTAATATAGATATGACTAACAGTTGTTAGTTGATATTATGAATACCCGTGAAAAGATTTTCAATGTTTCAGTAGATTTGTTTTCACGCTATGGCTATGATAGAGTATCAATTCGCCAGATTGCAAAAGAAGTTGGAATAAAAGAAAGTTCCATATATAACCATTTTAAAAGCAAAGAATTAATTATGGATTCGATACTTGATTATTACATTACAAAAATGCTATCTGAAGACATTCCATTAATGCAGGCAAGTTTTAATTTGGATATTGGCTTTGATTATTTCTATGAAATGGGACTGAATGCCTTTGCATCACAGCTGAAGGATAAAAGAATGTCCAAAATTACAAGAATAATACTGATTGAATCGTATCACAACGAAAAAATGAAAGTCTTTTTGAGGGAACGCATTCTGAATGATGCAATTAACGGATGGATTGACCTGTTCAATCTGATGAAATCCAAAAAATTGATTTTAGAGGATTGCAATTCACGTCAGCTGGCAGAGTCTTTTTACAAGTACGGATTATTTCTTTTATATGAACACTACATCATCAATTATCCTGAGGATGACAAGAAATTCGTAGAAGAGTTAAGAGTAAAATCAAAAAATCACATCAGATTGATTTATAATTCAGTAAAGATTTAATGAGGGATTGACATTAGGATAAGACTAGAAAATGAAAATGATTATTTTGTAGTTGAAAAAATGGTTAGGGACTCCTTTTGGAATATATATCGGCCTGGAGCATATGAACATTACATCGTGCATAAATTAAGGGATAACAGTTGTTTCATTGCTGATTTGGCATATGTTATTGAAGATAACGGCAAAATCATAGGCCACATAAATTATTCAAAAGGCCATATAGAATATGAAAGCGGAGACATTGATGCGGTTGTATTGGGTCCTCTTTCAATTCACAAGGAATATCAAAACCATGGCTTAGGCTCAAAACTGATAAAATATACATTAAATCTCGCAGAAATGGCAAATATTCCATTTATATTGGTAATTGGTGACGAAACCTATTATCACAGATTCGGCTTTGAAAGTTCATCAAAATATGACTTGTATCTTGATGGAACTGATTCCCGTGATGAATGTCCATTTTTCATGATAAAAGTATTTGATGCAGGTAAACTTAGAAGTGAAAAGGGAATATTTCACAATCCCGATGTTTTTGATGTTAATGAAAAGGATGTAGATGAATTTGACAGTAAATTCGAATACCGGCAAAAGAAAGTTTTGGAAAGCCAACTTAAGGAGGTATAGAAATGAAATATCTAATAATCAACGGATCACCAAGAAAGAAAAACACATGGAAAATTGTCGAGCAGATCAAGCTGAATTTGGACGGGGAAACTGAAGAAATACATCTAATCAAACAAAAAATTCCAATGTGCAACGGATGCTACAAATGCTTTAATGAAGGCGAAGACAAATGCCCACATCACAATATTATCAATCCCATTGTGGAAAAACTAAAGCAAGCCGATGGACTTATCATCACATCTCCCGTTTATGCTATGAACGTCACAGCACTTTTAAAGAACCTTTTCGACCATACTGCATATTTTTTCCACAGACCAGAATTTTTTGATAAGAAGGCACTGATAGTTGTATCTACAGCCGGAGCAGGCCAAAAAAAAGTGGCAAAATACATGGATGAGACATTAAGACATTGGGGATTCAACAAAACCTATAAACTTGCTCTTGCTTGCGGTGGAAAGGAACACCTTGAAACAAAAGAAATCGATAAAACCGCCAAGAGATTCAATGAAGACGTAAAATCCAAGAAACTTCACTCACCTAAGTTTGGAGACATACTGTTTTTTAATGTATGGAAAGCTATGGCAACTTCATCAAACCCGATTCCAGCAGATAAAAAGTACTGGGAAGAAACAAACTTTATCAATCATGATTTCGCCCCAACTATAAAATTAAACATTATAAAAAGGGCATTTGGAAAACTGATGTATTTTATACTCAAAAAATTCATATGATTTCCCAGTTTATTTCTTCAAGACCATTATTGCTTAAAAATTCATTGGCTTTAATGAAATGATTGGAACCCAAAAAGCCACGTCTTGCAGAAAACGGGGACGGATGGGAAGTTATCAACACCAAATGATTAGGATTGTTAATCAATTCCTTTTTCTTTTCAGCCTGTTTTCCCCAAAGCAAAAATACTATCGGCTGTGATTGGCAGTTCAGCAGCTTTATTACATTGTCAGTAAATGTTTGCCATCCACATTTGCTGTGGGAATTTGCATTTCCCTCTTCAACCGTTAAAACTGTATTTAATAAAAATACTCCCTGGTTTGCCCATGATTCCAGACATCCTGACTTCGGAATAGGATATCCATATTCTGCATTAATCTCCTTGAATATATTTTTCAAAGATCTTGGTATCGGCCTTCCCGGAGGTGTTGAAAAGGCAAGCCCATGAGCCTGTCCCTTCTCATGATATGGGTCCTGACCCAATATGACAACTTTCACATTGCTTAACGGAGTCAATTTAAAAGCGTTGAATATTTCATCATAAGGAGGATAAATTGTTTTTGATTTATATTCCTCATCAATAAAATCCTTAATCTTCAAAAAGTAGTCCTTTTCAAATTCTTCGCTTAAAGCCAAATCCCAATCATTGCCTATCATAAGAATTAATTTATCAGTCTAAATATATTACTCTTTCTTAAACAGAGCATTTCATTTGTTATTTCTCACGAACGATTTTGCCTGAAATATGTTCAATTGTAATTTCAAATACCTGTGTTTTATCCAAAAGTCTGTCGATTTCATTAACAGTTTCTTCATGAGTTGGGAAAAACTTATCGCCAATATATGTTAGTTTATCGATTTTTTCAGACCTGTCTGCCAATATTCTGATTTTTCCAAATAGTATTACGCTTTTGAATGTGTACCACCAGCTGTCCTGCTGTTTTACTCCCCCATCCATAACACAGTATGAAACCTTATCGTGTTTTTTTATCGCATCATTTTTGTGACCTTCCATGGCTCCATGAAAGTAAATCTTGCCGTCAACATATGCATGGCTCATTGGAATGGCATAGGGATAATTGTTGTCACCTAAAAGCGCCAAAACGCCTCGTGGTTCATTAGTCAAAATATTTATGCATTCTTCTTCAGACAATTCCTGCTTGTGCCTTCTCATTTTTCGAAACATATCAAACACCTATAAAATCAAAAAAATGACTTAAAAATTCTGTAATCAGCTAATTTCTTTAAGCCTTTTCATGAAATTGTTTTTACTGTTTCCATCCGAATTTTTAACGGCTTCCTTAAGAATTTTTATTTCACCTTCTCGGTCATCATATTTTTGACAGATATTGGCTATACCTTCGTAAGCTTGAACATTATCCGGAACAATGACCAGAACTTTTTTATATAACTCAATAGCTCTGTTGTCATCTGAATTTTCAGCTTCTTTCAATAGATTTGAAATATCCTTCATTTGATTTTCAATATTCTTATCTGATTTTTTTAATTCACTAGTGTCAATTTTGTCTAATGCGTCAAATATCTCATTTGCCTTGCTATTATCAAAATTGGACCCCACTTCACGGTTTGTGTTTTTTTCTTTTTTGTCACTGAATAATTTCATATTAAATACTATTGTTTAAATACATATATATTTAACATAATAGTAATTTTCAAAAAAAATATTTATGTATAATCTACACAGAAATATTTATGGAGGTTAAAATTATGAACAAAAAAATAGTTTTAATACTGTTAAGTATTTTCATTGTTGCAGTTGCGGCAGGTAGCGTTATTGCTGCTGAAGCAAAGACCAACACTGAAATTAAAATGTTAAGCGAAAAAACATTGAAAAACGGAGATGACATTGAAATCCAGCTTAAAGATGCACAAGGAAAACCAATTGCATCACAAAAAATCAACATAAGCTTTGAAGCAAATGGAAAATACGAAAATTACTCCATTATGACTGATAAAGACGGAAATGCATACTTGGTATTATTTAATGAAGAATTAGGCGACCATAAAGTAATTATTAACTATTATGGTAACAGCAAATATAATCCTTCCCAATTAAATGAAACCATCAAAATCGTAGAGGGTAAATCCACTAACGAAAAAACCAATGCTAATTCCACTGCAAGTACAGTACAATATGAAAACACTACAAACAAAACCACCAATTCAACTGACAATGATACCTTATACTACAATGCAGAATACAACTTCTATTATAATTCTGACGGAGTTATTGTAGGTGGTCAAAGTGACGGTATGGATGCTTTTGAAACTTACATGGCATACAAATCAGGAGAAGCAAGCGGAAGTGAAAGTTTAGAATAATCTTCTGTTTTAGAGCATTTTAAATGCTCATTTTCTTATTTTTTTTTACAATATTTTAAAAAACTTTATAACTACTAATTTTCTTAATATTAAATGGAATGATTCAAATGGCTGATGAATTGAAATTAGAAACCAAATGTTATGATGCTAATGAATACGGTTATCTCTATGGATTGAATCAGAGAATACCTGACGAAGACTTTGAAAAAATCAAACCATATATGAGAGATTTCAGAAGAAAGGATTTTGTTGACGGCATAATTAAAGTAACCGGAAGGCCTGAAGGATACAGATGCCTTGAAAAAGACGTCAGCAAAGTTGAAGAAATCCTGGGAATAGAAAATACACTCGCCAAAAGACAGGAAAAAATCAAAAAGGCATTTGAAAACCCAATAACTAAAACAAACCTCAAGGACAATGCATACAACTGGTTGAATACATTATTCAAGAAAACAGGAACACATCCAAAACAGAACCTGTCAAGACTGGCGCTCCATTCAACTAAAATTTATGATCCTGAAGACAGCTTCAAAAATGGTGCAAAAGATGGTGAAGGAGTATTATTCATCTATACGCCACACGGAATGTGGTATATCATAAACAACTGCGGCATAAATAGCGATACATCCATTAATAACGTTGAGTCCAATTTAGGAGGAGCTATCGGATATAGACTTATGTATGATGATACTGTCGATACTTTGATTAGAATCTATACTGAAGAGAACGAATATACAGGTGAAAAACTATACTAATCTTCACCATACTCTTTTTCAAGCAATATTGTTACCGGACCATCATTCAACAAATCAACTTTCATATAGGCTCCAAATGTACCTGTTTCAACATCCACATGCTGGCTGCATTGCTCAGCAAAATAATCGAACAGTTCTGTTGCCTTATCAGGACTTAATGCCTTGTGAAATGAAGGTCTATTCTTTTTGGTTGAAGCATATAATGTAAACTGAGGAACAAGTAACAATTTTGCGCCAATGTCTTTGACTGACTTGTTCATTCTTCCGATTTCATCCTTAAAAATCCTTAATTTCACCAGTTTTTTAGCCAGATAATCAGCCTCTTTTTCAGTGTCATTCTGGCCAAAACCAACCAAAACCATTAATCCATTGTCGATTTCACCAACAATTTCTCCATCAACTTCAACGCTTGAATGTGATACTCTTTGAACAACCAGTTTCATTTAATTCCACCTGAACAATTAAAGAATAGAAATAACAGCAAATATAATGAAAATCAATAATACACAGCAACAGCATTCTTCAAAATTAGATTTCTCCTTGACTTTATTTACCACACCAGAATGCCTTGAACCATCAGGAGTGGAAACAACAGTGGCATTAACTCTTCGGGAATCCTCCATTTCATAAACATCAAACAGTCTAACAGCAACCATGATTGATCTAATCAAAGCTATTACTGCTGCTAAAAGTATTATCCCCACATAATAGAGAATCATAATCCTTGAAGGATATATGGCTGAAGCTAGAATGAATAAGAAAAGTGGCAGCTCATATGTAACCCCTTCCAGTATCCAGTTCCTGTTTGAAGATTTCAATCCCATATAAATGAAACCGACACCAGAAAATATCAGAGTAAATGGAAATATGACCCACCAGGATCTCTTAATCTTATCGAATGCATTCATTTTTATTCAATCAAACTCTTGTTATTGGTTTCAATTCTTTCTACAACCTTTTGACCATCTTGAGCCATGTCATTGAACATATCTATTGTTTCCTTCATTTTAGGAAGTGCCTGTTCCTTATAATTGCTGACATCTTCAATTGCCCCTATGGCTTCCGCAAATGAAGCTTTAAGCACTTCAGGAGAGATCATAGTCTCAGCACTGTGTTTTTGAATTTCACTGCCCTGTTCCCTAAGCATATGGGAAGTGGTTTCAATGATGTTTTCGGTTGTTTCATTCAATATATTAATTTTATCCATTACAATTTTTTGGTCATATAAGGCTGTTGCAACCATCACTCCTGTCCTTAATGCTGACACGGTAACGTTTTTAGCCCTGTAAACTCCACGAATTAATTCCTTATTGTTTCTTCTAATCACATTAAGTGAAACGATACCCTGCTGATTTACAACAATCATCTGCTGCATATCCATTATCCTTTGTCTTAAAGGGAAGAGTATCTCTTCTTTTACAAATTTAATCTTTTCGGGTGAGACACCATCCATTTCTGCTTTTAGGATTTGCTGTTCAATGGATTCGTCCATTTTTTTACCAAGTTCAATATCTGCAAGGAGCTTGTTTGTGGTTTCTCTCAGGTAATCCTCTTCATTCAATATTGTGACATTGTCATTCTGCAATACTTTACTACTGTTGTCAAGAGATTCTATGATATTTGAAATTGCGGTTTCAGCCTTTTCATACTTTGCGAAATACTTGCGGACAGGGTTCATGAGATTTCCCAAAACACCTTTTTTGGCGAAATTCACTTTACTTGGGTCAAGATCTCTCATTTGCCTATCAAGTTCTGATAGTTTTTCGCCGATATTTTCAGCATCCTTGCCACCCTTGTTAATATCAACAAATCTGGTGGCGAGAATTTCATTTCTCTGTGCAGATTTTGTCATATCCTCCATACCAAAGTTTTCCAAAGGTTTCAATATACTGTCTCTTTCGGTAGGATTGTTCAAATCAGCTTCAAATATGGCAACAGCATTTTCACCAGCTCTATCTTTAATATTTGAATTTTCTAATTTTACTTCTTCCTCTTTAAGAGTAGTTTCAACATCTTTTTTTATTTCATCAACATCAAGGGAAAATTCAGCCATTCATATCACCTTTTTTATTTGTATTCTTTAACGGAATCTATCAGATTTTCCATATCATCTACTAAAATTTTCAAATCTTCTTGAGAATTATCTTCCGAGTTCATATTGATAACAAGCTCATTGGTTAAATCTTCAATTTGGTCTATTATTGATTTTAAAGTATTTATCTTATTTTCAATTTCACTATCAACTTTTGGAGTATCTTCAACGGCTAATCTTGTAATGTTCAAAGCGCTTTCGGCTTCATTATAGAATAACTCATGAGATTTGTCAATGGTTGACATGAACTTGTCATAGGTTATTTGAGGCGGTTCGAAACGCTTTTCAATTAATTCTCTTACGGCAATTTCTTTTGATTCAAATATTGTCTTTAGCTCTTCAATCTCAGCGGCATATTTTTTAAGGGATTCAAGCCCTTCAGTTGATTTGGCTTTCTGTGACTTGAAGACATTGAATCTGGATTTATTGACTTGTCTTATGCTTTTATCAACATACTGCTTTAACTTGAATATGTAGTATAAATAAAGCAGAGGAAGTACTGCCAAAATCAAAATAAAAAACATTGCCAACCTATTTCCGCTATAGACAGCAGGAATAGAAATGCAAATTGAAATTGTGTAGTATAATCCCAAAATCCAAGGAAGCGAATCGTTAATCCGCATTACATCTGAAGAACTGCCAACACCTCTTTTAAGTCTGACTTTGGAAGCCTCTTTTGAGAGAGGAGCATATTCCAAGATTTCATCCTCACTTAAAATACTGGAATCAGGTTCTACGATATACTTTAAGTCAGAAAATGATTCGAAACATTTTACTTCATTTCCCAAACTATCATAAACCTTATAGTCCCTATACTTTAATGGAGACTTCAATCTGCTAATCTCTGCCGTTTTGGAATTGTCATTAACCATTTCATATTCTCCAATGTACAGTATATGAAAATATATAATCGTTAATGTTTTTAAATATTCGTATTTAAATTGTTAATATTTAAAAAAAATAAAAAAATAATAAATGAATTACTGGGCAAATTCACTTAAATAATTTACGCAACATTAGGAACTGCAATACCTAATAGTGTAGTGATTATCAAAACCGACATCAATATTCAATCAGACTGGATTATTTCCATTTTTTAATAATATTTTTCACTGCATCTCCTAATCATTATTTAGAGCTTCCAATACCTCATCAGTAGTTTCCTTAACAATTCTTGATGCTTCATAAAATTTGTTATTTTCATAGTCATTCATATGTATAGGAACAATCATTGCGATTCCCTTTTTTGACAGGACAACTGGAACACCTAATGAAACACCACTGACATCTTCAATCTCCCCATCAAGATAAGTACTTACTGTCAGAATCTTATGGCTATCAGTAATGATAGTGGATACTAAATTTGAAATTGCAAAAGCAGGACCATATTCTGTGGCGCCTTTTTTACTGATGATTGTATTTCCAGCGTTTCTGAGACGATGAATCAATCTTTTAACGTCAATATCAACAGACTTCATAAAATATTTTAAGGGAATACCCCCAATTGTTGTAGAACTTAAAAGAGGAACCATATGATCTCCGTGTTCTCCAATAACCCTTGTATGAACTTCTGAACTGTTTATATTCAAAAACTGTGAGAAATATGCTTTTAACCTTAGCGAATCCAAGTGATTTCCAATTCCAATAACCTTTTTCTTGTCAAATCCAGAATACTTCAAAGCGACAGTTGTCATTACATCAACAGGGTTTGTTGCAATTAAAATAATAGAATCAGGTGCATATAAAGCTATTTGCTCTGAATACTCCTTAATAATTTTTGCATTTGGAATTGCCAAATCACGCCTGTTCATTCCTTCTTTTCTTGGAGTTCCTGCAGTAATTAAAACAATTGCTGAATTCTTAATATCTTCATAATTAGATGAGGGGGTGAGCTCGCAGTCTATATCCTCTGCTGCCAGTGCATCATACATATCAAATGTTTCACCTTTGGCCTTATCGATACTTTGCGGCCGTGCAAACATGACAATCTCATCAACTGTGTCGGCTCTTGCCAAGGTAAATGCTACGTTTTTACCTATTACTCCAGTTGAACCCATAATAGTTACTTTCACCATAATATTATATATTAATAGCAAGTTATATAAATTTTTAGTTTTAATACTTGACAAGAGGACAATATATTATAAATTTTTTTAAAAATTTAACATATGTTCATTTTTTAGAAATTATTTTAAGTTAAATCAACATGACATTTAAAAAAAGAAGAAAATCAATGAATTTTATTCATCAATTTGTGACTAAGAAACAACCTCTCCTGTGTTTCGGGCAGTCCAATTTGGAGCCATGCTGAAATAATATGAACCGATTTGATTTTTGAGTGAGGATCCTAAATGATAATTCAATTTTACAATCAGACCATCATCGTAATTCTTGTAATACCTTGTTTTCATATACTCGACAGACAGCCATTCGGAAGGAATGTCATAATAGCTTCCATATGAATTGCTTACAAGAACCTTTTTACCATCACGACTAATGTCCAAAATTGCCACATAATGATTTTTAGTATGGAACACCAAAGCACATCCTCCTTTTTTAAGTTCGGTTAATGCCTTATTGAAGGAATTTCTATAATAGTAATAGCATTTGAAATTTTTCTTTTCAAGAGCTTTTATCATGTCCGAACATGCTGTTCCGTTTTCGCGTGTTGTGGCTGAAGCTGAAGCCAGATAACTTTCGCAGAGGTAATTCTTTAGAACCTGACAGCACATGCTGCATGAAGTCGGTCCGCAGGTATATGACGTATCCTGAATGTCCCTGACTTCTGGATAGGAATATGACCTTCCTCTTAAAGATACAGTTATAGAATCCGGCCAATAATTATGCCTATTTGCATCTACAAGTTTCCTGTTGATTTCCTTTTCAATAACGTTCCATTTTTCCCTTTTGATAATATGATAAGTATTTGGCTGTGCTTTTGATTTGAAAAATGTATATTTAGGCAATTTATTATATAAAAACAGACAGTAACTGTCCCTTTTTAATACTTCCCTATACTGAGCCTTTGTAAGCTTATAAGTTCCACTACCATCTGCTAGGACATATCTTCCAGCCATGACATCAACATCAGGAACGCCACCTCTTAAAGGAATTCTGTCTTTTAATGGGTCTTTAACATTACCTTTATAGCAGCGCATTATCTTGGCCACATAATATTTTCCGAATTTGGCCATGACCTTATGTCTTCCCTCTTTAAGTTTTGGCTTTATGACAATGAATCCATCGAATGTTGTTTTCCTATAGAATGTTTTACCTGAAACTGTGATTTTGATTGTCTTTTTGCAAATTTCCTCCCGTGAAGAATCCTTAAGATAAACTCTCAGATAACCGTTTGTCAGCAATTTGGAATTGCCTATGTTGAGAGACCTATGCTCGTTTACAAAAACAGTGACTTTTTTGGATGAAGCCTTGAGGTAGGCATTGCCTGAAAATTTATAGAAGATTACAAGTTTTTGTGAGGAAGATGGTGCCTTTAAACCTATCTTACCATTTTTGTGGGATATTCTGGTAAAAGTCTTTCCGTTGACTTTTAGAATTACTCTTTTTGAAGTAACCGGATTTCCGCATTCATCCTTTAAGAAAACATAATAGTAATTGTGAATAAGAACGAAATTGGAATATTGCTCTATTCTTGTGGATAACTTCAATACATTAATATTAAATGATTTTGAAACATATGTGAAGTTTTTATCAGCTTTTGAAGTAACTGTAAGCTTATAGTTTCCTGCAGGAAGATCAATTCTTAATTTGGCATCTCCCCCTGAATCCGTTATCAGGTTGAATCTCTTATTTCCAACGGATGCTGTCAGCTTTTTCAGTTTCAATGCCTTTCCGTCTTTTCCCTTAATATGAATGGAAATTGCATCTTTAATTTTGACCTTATTGGAATCGATTGAAATTATGGGCTTGGATTTTGCAATTTCAGATAAATTATTTGAACTAGAAAGATTATCCAAATCGTTTTTGGCAACATCCAGCTTATTAATTTCACTTGCATTAATTTCAACATTAGAAAATGATTCCGTTGAGTTCAAATCAGATGCATAGGAAACACCGATAAAAACCAGAAGTATAACTGAAATAAAAACTAATATGAAACTTTTTTTCATGATAATATTTTCTATAATTATGATAAATAAGTTTAATTAAAAAGTAAAATATTTCTTTCATCTATAAAAATTATTCAAAATTTTTAAGTATAATGAAACTAAAACTATTTCTACAAATATCTAGGAGATAATATTATGGATTTCATTGTTGTTTTAGCAAAAGTATATCCAAAAAATGGTTGTAGAGACAGTGTTATTGAAATAGCACAAGAGCTAATTGAAAAAACTCTTGATGAAGATGGAAATATTGATTATCAATTATTGAAATCTTTAAATGATGATTCATTAACATTTGTTGAAAAATGGGAAACTTTAGATGCACTAAAAAAACATATGGCATCCCCTCACTTCCAAACTTTTGGTTCTGAAAGCGAAGACTTTATTGAAAACATGGAAATTCAAGTTATAGGTGCTGAAGAGCTCAACCTATAATCACTTATTTTTTTAACTTAATACCTAATCATTCTTTTTAAATGAATTCATTGCCGCCCGAGTAAGTTGATTTTCATCAATCAACCGACATACTTCTTTTTTGGTAAACCAATTATAATCATCATGCTCTTCGCTTATTATTACCTCATCACTCTCAGCAGTTACTTTCATGATCAGTTGTATTGACTTGATTTCCTCATTTGTTTTGCAGGCAGTGTAGTTATTTTGGATTACATTGTAAAGAGATTCTATGATAATTTCAAGACCTGTCTCTTCAAGATATTCCCGTCTAAGAGCTTCATCAAAAAATTCGCCTTTCTTAACCTTTCCTCCAGGAATTTCCCATTTGTTAGCATCATGACTGGATTTGGATCTAACTTTCAAAAGCAGAATTTTTCCATCAACTTCACAAATTCCGCGCACTGCCAATCCCCACATGTCTTTCATTCAATCACCTCCATATCAATTAAAAAATAGCCAAAGGTTTCCAAAGTGACACTACTAGTTTACAGTAATGCAATCGTTTGGACATATTGCCATACATACCTTGCAGTTTTTGCAGACCTGAGCATCGCGTACACTGGACACCTCTTCAACAATCATCAGGACATTATTAGGACATGCAATAGAACATTTTTCGCAGCCGTCACAATCTTCGGTGTTGATGTCTATGTGACAGTCATCTTCAACGCTTTGTGGCTTTTTATCCTTATTTCTTTTAAATAACGAACCTAAACCCATTTTAACTACTCCAAATAACTATTCATTGTGGAAAAAAAAATAAATTAAGGATGAATTACTCTTTCAGGGATTCCATAATCACTGTAATTTTGAGCTATCTTATCTACAGTTCCATCCTTGAACATTTCATCTAATGTTTTCTGAACCTGATTTCTTAACCCGTCATTTCCTTTTTTAAATGCAATTCCATATTTGTCATATTTTATAGGTTTATCAAGTATTTTAAAATTTGAATTTGAGAATTTTTGAGCAATATGGTATTTTGCACATCCTACATCAACAATCAAAGCATCGCAGGCGCCTGATTCCAAATCCATAAATCCAGTATTGTAGTCGGATATTTTGTCTACTTTTGCAAATGAATCCATTAATGACTTATTTTCATCTACTAGATTTTCAGCACTACTTGAAAATAGTAATTCAACAGATTTCCCTTTTAAATCGGCAAATGAATTGATATTTGAATCATTTTTTACAACTATTACCTGTGAATTATTAAAGTAAGGATCAGACCAGGTATATTTATCTTCTCTTCCATCAATAGTAAATTCACTCCAAATACAATCGATAGCATTGGAATTGAGTTCATCTTCCTTAGTATCCCATCCGATTATTGCATGAGGTTTGAATGTCCAATTGTTTCTTTTTGCAACTTCCTTTGCCAGTTCATAATCAAAGCCAGTGTAGTTTCCATCATCAGTTTTGTATCCGAATGGAGGAAATACATCACTAAATCCTACAGTAAAAGTCTTATCATCATTTACTGCACCTGAATTGTCGTTTGAGAAAAAATCAAAAAACCCCTCAGCATAAACCGCACTGCTCATTAAAAATACTGCCAATATCAATGAGAATATCAATATTATTTTTTTATTCATAATAATCCCCTGTTTACATTTATGACATTTATATGCATTTAGCCCTAAATTAAGTAATACTCTTGAATTCATAGTTTTAATAGTTTTGGTAACATTCAAAATTGGACATTAAAGTAAGAATTTCTAAATGCCCTTTAAAAAAAATAGAATCATATTTTTCCGGCTTCCTTTAATGTTTTGGAGCCATAAGCAAATTATTTAATGTTTAAAACAATTTTTCACCAATGCTTTGATTTAAACAAACAATTACATATTTTTTGTTTTAATATGTAGAATCACGTTTAACCATTTAAAAAAAATTAAAACAATAAAATGATATATGCTATCAAATGCCATCTAATGAGCTAAAAAAAAAAGATTGTAAATATAGATTATATTAAAAAAAATTAGGTTTAGAATTTTAAACCTAATTCGTAAGCTTCTTCTAATTTTTTAGGTTGCTCTTCTGCAACAATACCTGCAGGACCTGCACTGCCCGCATCCACATGGCCAATTACTTCATAGCCCATAAATGTGAATGGTGAGAATTTAGTAAGGTTAATGTATTCCTCATATGTTCCTTCAGGTTGATTTTCAGTGAATATTAATGCTGCTTTACCAGATAGGCTTTTGTCAGGATTTTGACCAATGCTGTAGAAACGGTCAATGATTAGTTTTCCCTGTGCTGTCATTTGACCATAATAGATTGGTGTTGCAAATATTACTCCATCAGCAGCAACCAATTCATCAAGAATTTTGTTTCCGTCATCTGCACGTACGCATTCTGGGTTTTCAGCACAGTACATGCATGCCTTACATGGTGCAATATCCTCTTTTTCAAGGTAGTACTTTACAACCTCTCCACCGTTTTCTTCAATTCCTCTTATCATTTCATCCATCAATACATCACAATTTCCGCCTTTGCGCGGACTTGCTTGAAGTGCTACAATTTTCATTTTTTATACTCTCCGATTAATCGTTATTATACTATATTAAAAAAAATATTATATAAATTTTAACTAAACATTTGAAGAAAATCTTAAATTGGCCTGCAAAAACCTTTTCAAACATTCAAAAACAATTCTTCCAATCACCATATTCTTGAAAAATTCAACTATTACTCAATTTGAAGAGCATAATTAAATTAATTATATATAGTTAGAAATCAAATACTTTAATAAGGTGTAGACATGAATATGAAACAACTTTATGCTTTACTGATTATTCTAATAGTAATCTATGTTGGTATTAATGTAGGTGCCAATGGTTTGAATATTCTTAATTCTAATGATGGCAATAATACTAATAATGCTGTTGACGGAATTGCGGTTGGAGACAGTAGCTTTGCAAAAATTGACAGTTTTAAAGCAACAAAAATAAACAATACTGCTGTTAAATTAGTTGACCCTAGCACCAATCTTACAATTCAAGTTGAAGAAATCGACAGCTCTTCAAATGTCAAAAGTCTTTATGAAAGTCAAAAAGAAGGTTCAGGCATTACTTCATCACAGGAAGTTGATCAAAATGGAGTTACTGCATACTTCCTCTATAAAGAAGAATCAGACAGCTATGATACTGATATTTACTTCACTAAAGACAATAAAAATTACTTGATTAGTGGACACAATACCACTTATGAAAACAGTGACAGCTTCATTAACACATGTAAGGAAATCATTGATACCATGCATGAAAATGGCAGCAGTGATGGAAAAATCAACAGATTTTAATTAGAGAGTATTTGAATTACTCTCAAAATCTATTTTTTTTAACTTTTTTATTAATTATCCCAAGGTTATGGCATGAGATTATCAAAATCCAAAGTAAATTCTTATCTTAAATGTCCTTTGGAATTCAAATTTCAATACATTGACGAAATTGAAGTTCCTCAGAATAAGTACATGGCTCTTGGAAGCGATGTTCATCTGATAGCTGAAAAGTTCACCGAAAAATTTGGGGATGATATTGTAGAGATAGATACCCGCAACGAACTTTTAAAAATAGCCCATGACTTGGATATTGGATATGACTTAACAGAGCATATTGATAACCTAGAATCATTTTTTGAAGAGGTCTTTGTTGAAAACAATTACAAACTATTTTCCAATGAGGAATACCTTCATGATGAGAAAAACAGGTTTTCTGGCATATGCGACATTATCCTGGAGGATGAAAATGGAGATTTGGTGGTCATCGACTACAAGACCAGCAAGTCAAGTTCCTTTTCAAAATACCGTCTGGAGTTATGTTACTATAAATTACTTGTTGAAAACGTATACAATAAAAATGTCTCCAGTGTTGGAGTATTCTTTACAAAAAACGGACGTTTAAGATTGTTGGACATTTGCAATGAAGACAACAAACGCAAATATTTAAACCAAAACGAAATTGATGAAGCCATTACAACTCTCCACAAAGTCAGAACCAACATAAACAATGAAGTTTTTCCAGCCCGAAGACAATTCCTATGCAGGTATTGCACATATAGAAATATATGCGATGAATACTAACATAGAATATTAATTTTATATAGATAAAACTACAAAACAACCATCATGAAGATATTATTAATCGGTGCAGGTGGAGTTGGAATTGGTTTAGCCACATCCGTCGCATCACAGGGAGCAGAAGTTTCAATATTCGCAAGAAGCGAAACGGCCAGTGCAATAAGGGAAAATGGAATTGAAAGGTGCGGTCTGTTTGCACATTATAAAATCAAAGATATACCCGTCTATGAAAAGTACTCAGATATTCCGCGAAATTATTTTGACTATATTTTCATTGCATCAAAAACAACAGCCAACGAAGAAATTGCAAAAAACCTAAATGACAACAGGAAAATACTAAAGGATTCAACAAGAATCATTATTTTTCAAAACGGATTTGGAAATGATGAGGCATATCTGAAATATTTCCCAAAAGACAGGGTATTCTCTGCAAGAGTAATTACAGGATTTTTAAGACCTGAAAGGCACATCAGTAAAATTACCGTATATACTGAACCGATTCTTCTTGGATCACTCCAGCATGAAAATCCAAATTGTCTGGCCGAAGTTGCAGATATGATTACCGCATCAGGAATCAGATGTGAACTTACCAACGAGGTGGACAGATATCTGTGGGCAAAAATGCTTTACAATTGCGCACTAAACCCATTGGGAGCAATACTTAATGTAAATTATGGGAAATTAACAGAAAGCGAATACTCAAAAGAAATTATGAATAGCATAATTGACGAAATATTTGAGGTCATCAAGGCATCAGGATATTCAACCCTTTGGAACACTCCAAAAGAATATAAGGACATTTTTTATTCAAAGCTTGTTCCAGACACATATGAACATTACTCATCAACCCACCAAGACATTCAAAGAAAAATTAAAACCGAAATCGATTCCCTCAACGGCAAGGTCATACAGCTTGGTGAGAAAAATAATGTTGATGTGACAACAAATAAAATTATCTATAACCTAATCAAAAGTATTGAAAATGACTTTTAATTACCATTCAGATACTAAAACTTTATATAGGTTGAAATTAAAAATAGTATTGTTCATATTGTTATATACTATTTTTTTATAATATGAACAATGGTGATGGTTGAAATGAGCATTCGTTTGTATTCCTTTAGTGGTGTTTAGGAAGAGAATGTTCATTTGTTTTTAAAAACTTTTTTTAACGATTATTATATTATTAGGTGAAATTATGAGCGAACTTAAACATTTAGTAGAAAAATTCATAGAACTTGACGATAATTTAAATGAAAAAATTGAAAAAGAATTAGAAACATCTGAAGAACTTCCAGACTCCTTTGAAGAGGACAACAAGTCCCAGATTGAAGAGCTCGGCGAAATCTATCATGAAATCGAACATCAGGTATTCAATGAGGAATTCATCATTGTTTCAAATGCAAAAAGTGAAGAAAAAGAAGTAGTAGCATTAATTGTCAGTGATGAAGAGGACGAAACAGAAGAATTCGTAATTCCAGTTTATACCGATGAAGCCGAAGCTGAAGAAGCAATTGCATTGTTCAAGGAACAATTCGGTGAAAACGAATTCGAATGTGATAAAAAAGTAGGTAGTGAAATTGTAGCTGATTACTCTGATGATGAAGGTTTCATTGGTCTTGCAATTAATGCACCACAATGGGACTTTGTTATCGGTGGCGAAGATGTCCACGATTGCTGTGAGTAAATATGAATCCCAAAGATTATGAAGACTATCAAAAAAATAATGTGAAAGCTTCCAAAAGTCAGCTTAAGGAATATATTCAGATTTATGCGGATATGGCAAAAAAGCTTAAAACAGAACAGGCCGTCGAACTTGATTCCGTGAAAAGAAACATCAAAAAAACCTATCCAAAAGAGATATATTTTACATTAGCTGATGAAAATAAAAATCCGGTTAAGTTTACGCTTACCGATTCCAGCAAGGAATACATTATTCCAATCTTTACGGATGTTAGGGAATACGCTTTGGGAAGCGCTAAAATATCAAAGCTATTTCTTGAAAAGTTAGAAATGAAAGTGCTGAGTCCGGAAGACATTTCCAAAATTGCAGAGGATGACGAACATTTCCAGGGATTTGTAATCAATCCCCACTCACAAAACTTTAATATGGATCGAAATGCTGATTTTTAAACACAATTAAATGTTCCTGATTGTTGATTATGCTTTTTAACTATAATCAACTTTCACCAAATTTTAAAAAAAAAACAACAACTATATCACTTACATTAAAAAATATTAAAACAGTTTTTTGAAAAACAGTCATGACAAATTCTATTTATCATAATAAGAAATAGACTGGAAAAAGAAATTAAATGAATTTAGATCAAACTTCAAGTGCAATGTTATCCCAAGCACAGTGAATTCATGAAAATTATTCCAATTCATCCAATTCTTCATCTTCTTCTTCAACAACATCATCAACATAATACTTGTATCTGTATGACATCTTAAAGCCCTTGATTACTTCACGTTTAGGCCTTCTCTTTCGTCTAATAACAGGAGCATGGGCATCTTTGTATTCATCCTGATAATGTTTAACAAAATTTTTATTCTCACGAAAGTATCTGGAATTTCTATGACGGGTATGCGGCGCCTTATACATTTTTTTTCTAAGCAACCGCCTACTGCTTGATACACGCCTTAACACACAAATCACTTATCTTCTATTTAAATTTTTAGTTGCAGATTTATCTAAAGTAGCTTGAATCTCATCAATTCTTTCAACAACAACTTTAATAGCTTGTTCTCCTTGACGAGTAGGATTTATTCCTTGTTCAACAAGTAATGCATCCCTGATATCTCTTAATCTATCGATTGAATCGATTTTCATAATAGTACTGTAAAACATATGATAACTTCCTCCATTAAAAGATAATATTAAGTATGATTTTTATTATAAAAAAGTTTTTTGACGGAATATAATTTGCCAATTCTCATTTAAACTTTAAATATAAATAAAGAAAATTAATTAATATGTATGAAAAATTAAATGTAATCTATTTGGCTGGAGGATGCTTTTGGGGAGTTGAAGCATTCATATCAAGATTGAAAGGAGTCAATCAGACAGAAGTGGGATATGCGAATGGAATTGATTTGGCACCGACTTATGAAAAGGTATGTTCTGGAAGAACAGGTCATGCCGAAACTGTTAAAGTGACATATAATCCTGGCTTCATATCCCTTGAGGAAATTTTGGAAAAATATTATATGATTATTGATCCTTATGCAAAAAATCGTCAAGGCCCAGATGTTGGAACTCAATATAGAACAGGAGTTTTCTGGCAGGATGAATCCCAAAAGAAAATAGTATTGAAATTTTTTGCAAAAAAACAAGATGAAACCAATGAAAAAATCCATGTGGAAGTTGGTCCAATCCATTGTTTTTACACAGCAGAAGAATATCATCAAAAATATCTGGAAAGGCATCCCGAGGGATACTGTCATGTTGATTTAAATTTGATAAACGATAAAGAATTCGACCACCTGACTAAAGAACAGTACGAAATAACACAGCTTGCTATGACAGAACCCGCATTTAGTGGAGAATATGATAACTTTTTTGAAGATGGTGTATATGTAGATGTTGTAAATGGTGAAATTCTATTTTCTTCTGAAGACAAATTTGATTCAGGGTGTGGCTGGCCGGCATTTTCAAAACCCATCAGCGAAGATGCAGTGACTATGAACCGGGACTTTTCATATGGCACAACACGCACTGAAGTCAGAAGCGCAAAATCCAACTGCCATCTTGGACATGTCTTTAATGACGGTCCTGGAGGAACCAAACGTTATTGCATCAATTCAGCGGCACTAAAATTCATTCCAAAAGATGATTTGAAAGACTACATTAAACAATTAAATAACATTAAAAATAAAAGATAGATACAATGAATATCGAAGAAATACAACATTCTGAGTTAAAAAACCATATAAATATGATTTATATGCATGGTGAAAACGACAACCAGGAAGCAATCAGGAAAACCGAATGTGAAATAAAGGAATATATTAGAGATAAAGAATTCATCATTTCAGTAGAAGACGGCAAGCCTGTTAAAATCCCTTATGCCAATGATGGAAACTATTTGGTTCCAATCTTTACTGATGCTCTCGAATATAAAAATGGTATGCAATATTTTTCACTGAACGTTATGGATGAAAACAAGGAATATATAATTGAAAAACTTGATTACTTTAAAAAATTAAAAGAAGATCCCAATTTCTTGGGATATATAGTTAATATAGCACGTGTAAGCTATATCATAAACATTACACTGCTCTAACAAAATTTATCTTGAATATCTTCAACGATTTCAACAAATCTTTTTGATACTTCATCATCAGGATCAACAGTTGCGATTACGCCTTCCTGATTTGGTGAATCAGACACTTTTTCTTCAATAGGCAAATCTCCAAGATATTCAATTTCCATTTCTTCAGCAAATTTCTTGCCGTTTCCTTTACCGAAGATATGCAATTTTTCATTACAATGAGGACAAATGTAATAAGCCATATTTTCAATAAGGCCTATTTTTTTAATGTTCATCATTCCAACCATTTTAACACATTTTAAAACATCTTCCTGTGATACGACATTAGGTGTGGTTACCATAATGACTGCATCCGCATCCGGAATAGTTTGTAAAACTGTTAATGGTTCATCACCAGTTCCAGGTGGGTTGTCAACAATTAAATAATCAAGTTCTCCCCAATTGCAGTCAGAAATCAGCTGTTTGATTGCACCTGTTTTTTGAGGTCCTCTCCAAATGATTGGTGTATCAATGCTTTCAAGCAAAAATGCCATGGACATTACTTTTAAACCGCTAGGCAATTCAACAGGGAACATTGTTGTGTTAAACTCCTCTTTGACTGATTCTATATATGCCAATTTTTCTTCATCGTTTTCAAAGTTTTGGGTTGCAAGTCTTTCTTCTGTAATCTGTTTAAAAGTTTCAAACTGATTTTCACTAAAAGCTTCACCATATAACTCCAAACCTAACATTTTAGGTATGTTCGGTCCGTGAATATCTGCATCAAGGATACCTGTTTTAAAGCCCAATTTCTGAAGGGTCTGGGCAATGTTGGCTGCAACGGTAGATTTTCCAACTCCTCCTTTTCCACTCATTACAACTATCTTGTGTTTGATTTGACCAAGGTTTTTAGCTAATCTTAATTCTTGTTCAATCATTTGTCTTTGTTGTTCAGGGGTCATTTGACCTCCGTGGCCGTGATGACCGTGACCATGTTCAGGCATTAATATCATCTCCAAAAATATTTATTTAATTAAATTTTTTACTTACCTCTTCAACTGCGAGGATTAATGGGTCTGTAACCATTGAGACTGGTGGTGCATAAGCAAATTCCATATTGCTTAAATCAAAGCATGTTAAACCTTCAGTAATGGCTAATGTCATGGTATCAATTCTTTCAGCTACTCTTTCTTCAGCTATGATTTGACAGCCGATAATTGTTCCGTTACCATCACATATAACTTTAATGTCCATCGGTTTTGCATTTGGATAGTATCTTGCCCTAGTAAGTGCCTGTACCTTTTCAACAACAGGCCTGATTCTGTTTTGTTGAGCAAAGCTTGTGGTATATCCTACTGCTCCAAATTCTAATTTTCCAACTTTTGATACCATTGAATTTAAAACCGGATTGAATTTGGATTTTTTTCCGCAAATGGTACGAGCCAATGTTTTTGATTCACGTACTGCAGTGGTACCCAATTGAGAAATGGTATTTGAACCTAAAATTAAATCTTTTGATTCTACACAATCTCCAACAGCATAAACATCATCAACTGAAGTTTCCATCCTGTCATTTACAAGAATAGCCCATCTTCCAATTTCACAACCGGCCATTCTAGCCAAATCAAGTTCAGCCCTTACACCAGTTGCCATGATAACCATATCAGCATCATAGATTTCATCATCTCCAAAGCATGCCTTTTCAACCTTTCCATCACCGATTAATTTGGTGATAGGCTTGCCTAAAACAACATTAATTCCTTCCATATCAAGGTATTTTACTAAAATATCAGACATGTCCTTATCAAGAGATCTTGGAACAATTTGAGGCAACATTTCACTTAAAATAACATTCAAACCTTGTTGTTTAAGAGCAAATGCGATTTCAATTCCAATCAAACCTGCTCCAGTTACAATAGCGCTTTTAGCATCTTTCATTGCTTCCTGAACTCTAATACCATCATCGATGTTGCGTATTCTAAATACTCCATCTAGGTCCACACCATCCATAGGAGGGACAAATGGATTGCCTCCTGTTGCAAGAACTAATTTATCATAGTCCATGACAATCTCTTCACCGTTTTTCTCATAAGTTACTGTTTTTTTATTAGAATCAACAGCAGTTACTTCCACTTCTACAATAACATCAATATTTTTTGCCTTATAATCTTCAGGAGTCCTCATGATAATATCATCAAAGGATTCAATTGTTCCAGACAATACATAAGGAATAGCACATGGAGAATAAGCCACTTTATTGTCTCTTGTGAGAACTGTAATTTCTATTTCATCGTCAAGTTTACGAATATTTGAAGCTGTTGAGATTCCTCCAGCTCCACCACCTACTATCACTACTTTCATTATAACAAAACCCATTAAAGATTTATACAATATAATATATATTAAAAAATGATATAAAAAGATTAAGGTTTTTCAAATGAAGGAACTTGAAATTAATTTAGATGAAAATCCATTCATAAACTTCCAATCAGCCAGATACGCAATGTCTGCAAGAATTGATGTTGAGAACTTATGGAACTGGTGTCATGAAAATAACAAATCATTTTTTATAATGAGTATGGGTTGCCTAATGAACGCCATTAATTCCGTGCCGGAACTTAAAAGAAGAATCCTTGATGGAAAGGCTATTGAATATGACTTTTTGGAAGGAGTATCTCCAATAATGGATGAAAATGAAGGAATTTACCGTGAAATGAGGGTTAAAACACCACAGGAATTTAATGACATCATTGACTGGCATAACTATGTGAAAAAATTGTCAGAAGACATTTTAACAGGAAAAAAAGAAGGCTTTTTCATTGACATGGACAAAAGAGATCTTGAAAATATCGTAAACATGTCCTGCATTCCATGGGTTGACTTTGACATGATAACCAACTGCACCGTTTACGGAAATGCAATACAGCCACTGGTGACTTGGGGAAAAGTCAATGAAAACTTTGAAATGAGCGTTTCAATTACAGTAAGCCATATCTTTGTTAATGGCCGTGAGCTCGGCTACTTTTATGAAAATGCTCAAAAAGAATTCAATAGCTTTGAATAATTTAAAACTGATTTTAAAAAAAAAGAAAATTGGATAGGGAAAAAGTTCATCCCTATCTTAAAACGGTGATTTTTCGAACCACAGAGTCTTTGGCATATCTGACTTTATATTTATAGACTTTACCAACTTTTAGCATGGCTAAAAACTTCTTACTAATTGTGAAAGTTGCAACACCTTTCTTATTGGTTATGGCTTTGAATGTTTTTCCATTCAATTTCAATACCATATGTTTGCCTGCGAGATATTTTTTGGCAACAGGAGCCAGTCTGACTTTAATTTTAGCAAACCTTGCTGATTTTTTGATTTTCTTGTTATAAGCAACAACTATTTTTCCAACCTTTACATTTTTAGATACAGACACACCTTTAAATGTTGCTGTAATTTTATATGTTTTTGGAGCAACAATAGGTAATTTAAGTGTTGCATAACCTTTATTATTTGTCAAACGTTTGTATGTTTTTCCGTTGAATTTGAATATCACATACTGTTTAACAACAGCATTGCCGTCTACAGTCACAAGTACCCTGTAAGGATATTTGCAGGTATACCTGATTTGAATGTTTTTAGATTTCAAAATAGGCTTTTGTATATTGATAGTGAAGTTTTTATCTGCAGAATTATATTTGCCGTCACCTGAGTATGTTACTGAAACGTCATATGCCCCATATCCAAGTCCAGGTATTGTAATTATTACATCACCATTTTCAACAGGACTATAATATGAATAGCCGTTTACATTAACCAATGCATAACCTGTAGCATCTTTAGG
>NZ_CADCJB010000024.1 GCF_902801725.1 uncultured Methanobrevibacter sp.
ATGTAGAGGATGTTACGGTCCTACTGCTAAAGTATTAGATCAAGGAGCAAAAATGATCAGTGCGATTGCATCTGACTACGGTGTAAACGAAGATAAAACAGTTGATCCTGAAACTGTAGCTGATCAATTAGATGATATTGTAGGTACTTTCTACTCTTACACATTACCTGCAGCTTTAGTACCTATAAAAATGCAGAAAGGAGGAGAATAAAATGGTTAAACTTACTATGGAGCCTGTCACTCGTATTGAAGGACACGCTAAAATTACAGTACATCTTGATGATGCTGGAAATGTAGAAGAAACAAGATTACACGTTATGGAATTCAGAGGTTTTGAAAAATTCTTAACAGGCCGTCCTGTAGAAGAATTACCAAGATTAGTACCTCGTATTTGTGGTATTTGTGATGTACAACACCACTTAGCAGCTGCTAAAGCAGTTGACCAAATTTTCGGTTTCGATGATTATGAAATCTTACCTGCTGCATACAGAATGAGAGAAATTATGAACTGGGGTTCATACATGCACTCCCACGCACTCCATTTCTACTTCTTAGCTGCACCAGATTTAATCATTCCTAACGGAACCAGAAAAACAAGAAATGTTTTCCAAGTTATTAAAGATATGCCTGAAATTGCACTTCAAGCAATTAATATCAGAAGAAACGGTTTAGAAATGGTTAGAAAAATAGGTGGTCGTCCTATTCACCCTACCTCATCCACTCCTGGTGGTATTTCTACCGAATTAGATGCTGATACTCAAAAAGACTTACTTGAAAGAGCTAAACAAAACGTAGAATTAGCACAAGCTACTCTTGACTTAGCTATTCCAGTATTTGAAGAAAACATTGACTTAATTTCCTCATTAGGTAACTTCGGTGACACTAGACACTGTGGTACTGTAAAACCTGATGGAACTTGGGATGTATATAACGGTAACATTAGATTCAAAGATAAAGACGGCAGTGACATGTTCGAATACAGAAACGAAGAGTACACTGACTATGTTGCAGAACACGTAAAACCTTACTCCTGGTTAAAATTCCCTTACATTAAAGAAATGGGATACCCAGAAGGTATTTACAGAGTTGCACCATTATCTAGGATTAACGTTTGTGACCAAATGCCTAAAGAAGCACCTCTTGCTCAAGAAGCTCTTAAAGCATTCCGTGATGCATTCGGATACGCTCAAGCACCATTATTATTCAACTATGCTAGACTTATCGAATTATTAGCATCAGCTGAATGTGCTGCAGCAGCTTTAGAAGAAGATTTATCCGGTAAAAAATTCCCAGATGAATTAGAAAGAACTGAAGGTAAAGGTGTAGGTATTGTAGAAGCTCCTCGTGGTACTTTAATCCACCACTACGAATCTGATGAAAATGGATTATGTAATTATGCTAACATTGTTGTAGCTACAATCCAAAACAACCCAGCTATGGAAATGGGTATTCACCAAGTTGCTAAAGATTACATCAAACCTGGTGTAGAAGTTGATGATAGTATTTTCAACTTAATGGAAATGGTTATCAGAGCTTACGATCCATGTTTATCTTGTGCTACCCACTCAATGGATAGCCAAATGAGATTAGCTGAAGTAGATATTGTAGACAGTGAAGGAAACCTCATTAAAAAATTCTAAATTTAAGGGGGTTTTTTATAAATGATAGTATTTAATGAAGATGGCTGTATAAAATGTGGTGCTTGTCAAGGTACTTGCCCTACATCAGCTATTGAGGTAACACCTGAATCTATTATTCACTGTGATACTTGTGGCGACGAACCAAAATGTGCAGATGTTTGTCCACAAGGCGCATTAAAAGTTGAAGATTACGAAATCGCTGAGGGTATCACCCAAAAAAGATTAGTATTCAACTCAGTATTATGTGACTCTTGTGGTAAATGTGAAGAAGTTTGTCCTCAAGAAACAATCACTGTCACAGGCGAAAAATTAAAAGAAGTTGAAGGATTCTGTGTAATGTGTCAAAAATGTGTTGACATTTGCCCAGTAGATGTAATTGGAGTTCCAGGTATTAAAGAACCTGCTGAATATGAGTTAGATCTCAAAGGAAAAGGTCCTGTATACATCAAAGATTGTGTTGGATGTGGAACTTGTGTAGATCCTTGTCCTGTAAACGCAATTACTCTTGAAGAAGTTGGAAGTCCTGTTACTGTAAACGATGACTGTATTAGATGTGGTTTATGTTCACAAACCTGTCCTTGGAATGCAATTTACATTGCTGAAAAAGTACCAGTCAAACGTTCCAAAGAAATCCAATCTTTCACTTTCGATTCCGCTAAATGTATCGGTTGTAACACTTGTGTAGAAGCATGTCCTGGTGATTTCATTGCTGCTAACAGTGCTAGTTTAACTGTTGCAATCCCTAGCGTATGTGCTGCATGTGGTTTATGTGTAAAACTTTGTCCTGTTGATGCATTAGAAATTGATGTAGAATGGGGTGAAGGTGCACCTGTAGATGCAGAAGGTATCGGAAGAGATGTTGAAAAATGTGATTTCGTTGGTGCATGTGCTAACAAATGTCCTACTCAAGCAATTCGTGTAGTTACCAAAACTGGTATGTCATGCCCTGCTTTAGTAGAAACTGATGCAGAACCATCTTTCACAAGTTGTATTAGATGTGGAGCATGTGCTTCCATGTGTTCTAACGATGCATTGAAAGTAGAACAATATGAAATAACTATTGATGGCGAACCTGTTGCTAGAGATAGGATTTCATTCAACCCATCTAAATGTGACCAATGTGGTGACTGTATCGAAGCATGTCCATACGATATGCTCCACGAAACAGACAATCCTAAATTACCAATTGCAGGATTCTGTACTTTATGTGGTCAATGTATGGAAGCATGTCCTGAAGACGCATTATGTTATAAATAGGTGTGAAAACACACCTTATTTATTTTCTTTTTTTTTAAAATTAGTTATATTTTATTCATTACTGTTTTTCCGTTGACTATTGTCATTACTGGCATTCCAATATATTCCATGCCGTCAAATGGTGAATATTCTGCTTTTGTTTTGAATTCTTCAATATTGAAAGTGCCTTCTCTTTTCAAATCAATTATGGTAAAATCAGCATCTTTTCCAACAGACAGTTCGCCCTTGTTTTTTAGGCCATATACTTTTGAGGCGTTTTCAGAAAATATTTTTGGAATCAACTTGAAATCCAGGTTTCCCTTATTGACTTCGGTTAAAAGCAGTGGTACAACAGTTTCCAGGTTTGGTATGCCTGGTGATGAATTCCAAACTCCTTTTTGTTTATCTTCCATTGTGTGAGGTGCATGGTCGGTTCCAATAATTGAATTTTCATCCAAATCATTGATGTTTATGCTGTCCTGTTTTTCTCTTAGTGGTGGATTGGTTTTTATGAATGTGCCATATATATTGTATGCTGAATTGTCTAGCAATAGATGGTGTGGTGTAAATTCCCAACTTACAGCATGTGTTTTGCTTGCATTTTTTGCAAGACTTAATGATTTCCTTGAGCTTAGATGGCAGATATGCAAAGATAAATTATTTCTGATTGCAAGGTCGATGGCTTGTTTAACTGATTCGTCTTCAGATTTAGCAGGTCTTGCATAACTATAATCTATGGCTTGATTTTCATCTTTTTCTTTTAATCTGGCTGTTTCTTCTTCAACAATGGATTTCTTTTCACAATGGGTTGCCACAATGCCGTTGTAATTGGTTTTTTCTTTTAATATTGATAAATTATGAAAGTTCTCTTCAAGGCTCTCATCACTTTCCAAATCCATGAATATCTTGAAGGCTATTGGATTGAGCTTCATCATTTTTTCCATTTCTTCAAGAGTGTTTGTTCCCACCAGAAGTTCAAAATTAACGACGGATTTATCTTCGGCTATCCTGATTTTCTCTTTAAGTGCCTTGTATGTGTTTGTCTTTGGAAGTGTATTTGGCATGTCGAACACTGTTGTGAATCCTCCGTTTGCAGCGCTCAAGCTTCCAGTTTTAAAATTTTCTTTTTGAGTTAAACCAGGATCTCTAAAGTGTATGTGGGGGTCGATGAATCCTGGAAGAACATAATTGTTTTTAACATCAATTGTTTCGCTTGCTTCAAGTGGTGTTTTTGATATGTCGGTAATTTTTCCTTCATCAATTTTAATATAAAATTCTCCAGTTTTATCAACTAATTTGCAGTTTTTAATTACTAAATCCATGTTTTTACTCCTAAAGTGTAGATTGATAATATATTTTGAATTAATAAAACATAAATTTTTTTTAATTTGATGGTTATATGTTAATATATGTCTCAAGTTTCATCTATTCTAAAAAGGGATAAGAAATTGTTTTTCAAAGATTTGGAATGTGAATGCAAAATTTCCGATACCACTTCTGATATTGATTTGGTGGCCGATTTTACTGAGTACAATCCTTTGCATAACGGTCATTATCATTGTATGAAAACAGCAAAACATCATTTTCCTGATTCATTGTTTGTTGCTATTGTGCCCGGACTTTTTGAAAGGAGTGGCCGAGGCATTCCATATATACTTCCAAGGGAACTTAGGGCTGAAATTGCCATTTCTGTCGGTGCGGATGTTGTTGTCGAAGGGCCTCCGATGGGAATCATGGGTTCGGGTCAGTATTCCTTATGTCTTTGCAAGATGTTTAAAGCATTAAACACGTCTTATATTCCAAGAGGTTATAAGAAGGTTGAAGGATTTGATGAAATTTTAAAAAGGATAAATATGGGCCATCACGTTGCTCCCAAACCATATAAGATAGTTGACAAAACTACAGGTGAAATTCTTTTAAGAGATAAACTTGAGGAAGACAATTATGTAATCGCATCATTTGCAAATTCTTTATCAAAAATAGGCTTTGATTATAAAGACAAGTTTCTGTTTGTTGAAAGAATAGGTGGTGTCAGCGGTACATTGATAAGACAAAGCATTCTCGAAGACAATTTTGATGATGTCTTGGATATGATGCCTCAAAAGACTATTGATGTTTTACGGGATGCCATAAAAAATGATTCCATAATCTATGGCATTCGAGATGAGAAATCCATATTGCAGACGGCTAATGATTATGGTTTTGATGAGTTGGCTGGTCTAAATCTATTCAATGAAAAATTGGCAAGCAACATTATTGAAAACAGATCTTTTGATGATATTGCTGAGTTAAAAGAATCAATATTACGCGGATTTTCAACTCATTTTAAGGAACGTATATTAAGCATTTTAGAAAATCCGATTAAAAAAAGTGATATTTCCGAATATATTGACAGGTACCCATCAAATATCCGGATTTTAGGATATAAAAATGAAGAGTGTTTGGAAAGTTTTAAACAAAAAATAAATAATGAAAATATTTCATTATTTTGGAGTTCCGCTTAAAATGTTGTTAATAACATTTTGTGGATTTGTGAGTCCGAATAGAGCATCCATGAATGTTGGATAAGTTGAATGTAATACGAACAAGTAAATCAAGTAATATACAACAATTAAAATGACAATTACTAGAACTACTGTTAATAATATGTCAACAACACCCATTGGCTCTTTTTCATCCTGGTAGTTTAAATTATGTATATTTTCGTTGGATTGTTTGCCGCTTCTGCCCAATATGCCTTTCTTGCTTTCCTTTTCTACAGGTTCAATACCTTGCTCTTTTAAAATTTCGGCTCTGATTCTAGCTTCCATTTCTTCTGGAGTTTCGGATCTTGCTCTTTTTTGGTCTTTAGCAGGAGCTTCACTAGGTTTGTATTCTCTTCTGGTTAATGATCCAAATTGTTCTTCATCTTTTGCAAGCTGTTCGTTTAGAGGAACTTCTTTTTCATCAAAGTATAAATCATCCAAATATTTTTCGTATTTGTCTTCTAAATCCCTTCTAGCACTGGTAGTTTCAGGTTCATAGGAGTGGTCAGGATAGATAAATTCCTCTTCTGTAGCGTTTTGTGTAACAGGTTGTTCTGCGAAGTATTCAACTTCTTTTGGAGAAGGTTGTGGTTCATCTGCGAAGTATTGAACTTCTTTTGGTGCATTTTGTTGAGGCACTTCAGTTTCAGATAAGTAGGATGATTCCAAACCTCCTGCATACTCAATGTTGTCTTTAATATTATATGGTGAATCATCACCGACTTTTTGTGTTTCCTGTGGAGCAGGTTCTTCTGAAGCGTAAATGACTTCTTCTTTGGTGTCATAAATATTTTCAACTGGTTGTTCTTCAATTACTGGTTTTTCAACAGGTGCTTCTTTAACTGGTTGTTTTTCAGTAGGTTCATTGTTTTTATCTAATCCTATACCTACAATCTTTTGTAAACAGTCTTTACAGTAAATTTTGCCTGCAATTTCTAAACCACATTCTTTACAGATTGGTTTTCCACATATCGCACATGTATCAGTACTTTCTCTTTCTGGATGATAATGACATGCCATAATTAAACACTCTCTCAATTTCATTTAAAATAATATTTTAATATATTTTTTTTTATTTATATAAAACTTGCTATTTTTAACTTTTTTTCATGAAAATTTCTTTACAAATGTTTTTTATTTTTTTATTTTTTTGAAGAAAAATTTACTTTTTTTAGAATTTATTGTTATAAATTTGAGCACTTATTCAAAAGTACTAAATATATTATAAAATCTTATTTTTGAGTATTTTCGATAATTTTTTCAGAAACAATTTCGGAAGCTATTAAATCGTCTGCTGTTGTCAGAAAGCTTCCCAAGTTTTTTGAAGTAATTTTGTAATTGATCTTGTTTTGTGATAAGTCTGATTCAAGATAATTTTCATTATCGACTTCCAAACTATCGAATATGAGCTTGGCGTCTTTTTCATTTTTGAAGTTAAATGTAATATTTCCGGATACTTTCATGATATCACTATAAATTAATATAGTTATTATGTTTAAATATAATTTTGTTATTAAATTTCAAAAATAGGGTAACCTTTATTAATAACTAAATTAATATATTTAAGTATTCTATTATATTACGATATATAATTTTTATATAGCTATTTTCAAATTTACTTATTCATAGCTATTTTTTTAATTAAAACATGTTAAACATGTTATTTTTATTTCGGAGGAATAATAATGGTTCGTGCTTATACTAGAAGAGATTATATTAGAAAAACCCCAAATTCAAGAATCGTACAATACGATATGGGAAACTTAAAAGATGAATTCCCAGTTACTGTAAGTTTAGCTGTTAAAAAGCCGGCTCAAATCAGACACAATTCTTTGGAAGCTGCAAGGATCGCTTCCAACAGATTGATGCAAAGAGCTGCTGGTAGAATGGGTTACCACTTAAAATTAAGAGTTTACCCACACCAAATCGTAAGGGAAAACCCAATGGCTACCGGTGCAGGTGCGGATAGGGTACAAAGCGGTATGAGAAACGCATTCGGTAAACCTATCAGCGTTGAAGCTATCGTTAAAAAAGGTCAAAGAATTATCACTATTGACTGTCAAGAAAAAAACTTTGAAGAAGCAAAAACTGCATTAAGAAGAGCAGGCATGAAATTGCCAGTTCCATGTAAAATTGTTGTCGACAAAGGTGAAGATTTAGTTAAATAGATGGTTTTAACTAAACTTTTTTCTACTTTTTTTTTATTATTTTTTTTAATTCGTTGTTTTTTAAAATTTTTTTCATTAAATATTTAAACATTAAAAATCATATTAAAATATAATATTGACTTTTTAAGTATTGTCAATGTAATATATTTTTAATCCAAGAGGTTATATTTCATGTATGTTGTAAAATTTGAGGATTTAAATAAATCCGATATTGGGATTGCAGGTGGAAAAGGTGCTAATTTGGGTGAATTAACTCAAGCGGGCATTCCAGTACCGCCAGGTTTTGTAGTAACTGCTCAAGCTTATGAAAAATTCATGGAAGAGGCTGGAATTAATAATAAGGTCATGAGTATTCTTGAAGAAATTGACATAAATGATACAAAAGCTCTTCAAGCTGCCGCTGAAGAAATCAAGGCTATTATTAATGAAGCTCCTATTCCTGAAGACATGGTTGTATTAATTCTTGAAGCATATAATCAGCTTTGCCAAAAAGTTGGTGAAGATGATACTGATGTAGCTATTCGTTCTTCAGCTACCGCAGAAGATTTACCTGAAGCTTCTTTTGCAGGTCAACAAGATACATTTTTACATGTTTCTGGAAATGAGGAAGTAATAGAATATATCAGAAAATGTTGGGCTTCTTTATTTGAAGCAAGAGCAATTTTCTACAGGGAAGAAAACAATTTTGAACACTCAAAAGTATATATTGCTGTTGTAGTTCAAAAAATGGCAAATGCTGACAAAGCAGGTGTAATGTTTACCGTAAACCCATCAACTGGTGAAGAAATTGCTTTAATTGAAGGATCATGGGGACTTGGTGAGTCCGTAGTGTCCGGAGATGTAACTCCTGATAATTATCAAGTCGACAAAAAAGACAATGATATTATCAATGTAACCATCAGTGACAAAAAGGTAATGTACACTAATGATGAAAACGGTACTAGTGTAAAAGTCGAAGTTCCTGAAGAGAAAAGAAACGAAAGAGTATTGTCTGATGAAGAGCTCATTGAATTAACAGAAATGGGTAAAAGAGTTCAAGCTCATTACGGTGAACCAATGGATACTGAATGGGCATTTGAAAGAGATAACTTATTCTTATTGCAAGCTAGACCTATCACTACTTTAGGTGATGTTGAAGCTAAAGCGGATGATGATGAATCATCTGATTTAGGTGATGTTTTAGTAAGGGGTCTTGGTGCAAGTCCAGGTATGGCCTCCGGTAAAGTTAAGATTGTTTTTGATATTGATGAATTGGATAAAATTAAAGACGGCGACATCATGGTTACAACTATGACCACACCTGATATGGTTCCAGCTATGAGAAGAGCAAGCGGTATCGTAACCGATGAGGGTGGTGTAACATGCCATGCATCCATCATTTCCCGTGAACTAGGTATTCCTTGTGTTGTAGGTACTGGTAGTGCTACAAATACTTTGGAAGAAAATTCCGGAGTCACATTGGATGGTAAAAAAGGTTTAGTATTTGAAGGAATTTCTGAAACCAAAGAAGAAGCTGTTGCTGTTCAAGGAACTGTTGAAGCCGCTCCGATTATTACTGTTACTGAAGTAAAAGCTAATGTAAGTATGCCTGAAGCTGCAGAAAAAGCAGCTGCAACAGGTGCTGATGGTGTAGGACTCTTAAGAACCGAGCACTTGATGTTGACATCAGGTATTCACCCAGGCAAATTCATTGCTGATGGAAGAGAAGATGAATTAATTGATACAATTGCAGAAAATGTTCAGATTGTAGCAGATGCATTCTATCCAAGACCTGTATGGTATAGGACTTTAGACGCTCCAACTGATGAATTCATTACCTTAGAAGGTGGAGAAAACGAACCTAGAGAACACAATCCTATGCTTGGTTGGAGAGGTATCAGAAGAGAACTCGACCAGCCTGAAATCCTTAAATGTGAATTCAAAGCTATTAAAAAGTTACATGAAAAAGGATACACAAACATTGGAATCATGATTCCATTATCCCAAAGTCCTGCTGAATTGGTACAGGCTAAAGCATTATGTTCCGAAATTGGTTTCGAACCTCACAAAGATGTTGACTTCGGTATGATGGTTGAAATTCCTGCAGCTGCAATAATGATTGATGAGTACATTAAAATTGGAATCGACTTTGTAAGTTTAGGAACCAACGATTTAACTCAATACACTCTTGCTGTTGATAGAAACAATGAATTTGTAGCAAAACACTACTCTGAAGAACACCCTGCAGTAATGAAATTAATTGAAAGAACAATTAGAAAATGTGCTGAAGCAGGTGTTAAATGTAGTATTTGTGGTCAAGCAGGCAGCGTACCTCACATTGTTGAAAAACTTGTTGGATTCGGTATTTCAAGTGTTTCATCAAATACTGATGCTATTGCCGATGTGAGAAAAACTGTTGCTAGAGCCGAACAAAAAATTATTCTCGACGCTGCTCGTAAACGTTTAGAATAATTTTATTCTTTCTTTTTTTTTATTTTTATTTTGATTAATTATTTTTAAGTTAGGGTATTTTATGCAAGATGAACCGATAGATAAGGAAACTATTCTAAATGAATTGTCAGAAATCCATAAATTAGATTATAATTATGCAGATGGCAGAATTTTAGGGTCCATGTGTACTGAAGCCCATCCATTTGCAAAAGAAGTTTACTGCAAATTTCTGGATACTAATTTGGGAGACCCTGGACTGTTTAAAGGAACTAAACATATTGAGGGGGAAGTGATTAAATCTATTGGTAATCTGTTGTCTCTTGAGAATCCATATGGAAATATCGTTACAGGGGGCACTGAAGCCAACATTATGGCTATTCGTGCTGCAAGAAATCATGCAAGGAAATATAAGGGCATTGTTGACGGTGAAATAATCATTCCAGATTCTGCTCATTTTTCATTTAAAAAAGCAGCAGACATGTTAAATTTAAAAATAGTTGAAGCTAAGCTTGATGATGATTATAAGATTAATGTCGAATCATTAAGGGAA
The DNA here is from genome assembly GCF_902801725.1 of uncultured Methanobrevibacter sp. Classification (GTDB taxonomy): domain Archaea; phylum Methanobacteriota; class Methanobacteria; order Methanobacteriales; family Methanobacteriaceae; genus Methanocatella. The sequence continues at coordinate 10,550 of NZ_CADCJB010000024.1, forward strand.
GCTATTTCAGATAAAACTGTCGCTATAGTTGCAATTGCGGGCACTACTGAATTGGGATTAATTGATCCAATTGAAGAGATTTCGAAAATTGCACATGAAAATAACATCTATTTCCATGTTGATGCTGCTTTTGGAGGATTTTCAATTCCATTTCTAAAGGAAGCGGGTTATGACTTGCCTGTTTTTGATTTTTCTCTGGAAGGGGTTTGCTCAATTACTGTAGACCCACATAAAATGGGCCTGGCTCCTATTCCTGCTGGCGGAATTATCTTTAGAAAAGAGGAATATCTGCAGGTAATGGCAGTCGATTCTCCTTATTTAACTGTAAAAACTCAATCCACAATTGTTGGAACTCGTTTAGGCGCATCTTCTGCAGCCACTTATGCAATCATGAAATATTTTGGCAAAAAAGGATATTCAAAAATTGCCCGAAATTTGATGGACAATACCTATTTTTTAAAAGAAGGTTTGGAAGAAATCGGATATGAACTTGTTTGTGAACCGGAATTAAATATTTTGGCGTTCAACCATCCTAAAATTGAAGCTCATCAGTTTGCAGAAAAATTGGATAATCTAGGATGGAAAGTTTCCGTTGCAAAATGTCCCGTTGCAATTCGCATGGTGCTGATGAATCACATTAAAAAAAGTCATTTAAAAGAATTGTTAGAAGATTTGAAAAAAATCTACTAACTAATCATTCTTCTATATTTTCTACATACATTAATGGATAATTGAGTTCTTCTATAAATTCTATTCTTATAGTTGCCTTGACATTATCCACTTTTGTAAAAATTTTAACGTCCAGCATGTCACCGGTAAGCGAAGTATAGTCAAATTCGGTCATTGACTCTTCAAGTTTGTCAAATCTTATTTTGACTTTCACATCTTCGATTGCAGGCTGCAACTTTAAAGATTCTTCCATGCTTGTTTCTAAACTTTTTTTTGAGTGCTTGTTAACGGGAGTTCCCACAAATTGGTGGAATAAAGCTCCCATACTTATTGCACCCTCAAATATTGCTCTTTCCCGTTTAGTTATATTTGAAAAGTATTTTTCATCCACATCCATGTTTATCCTCCATTCAGCAGGATTATCTTCTCATATATAATCTCCGACGGTATCGGGAAGATACAGAAGAATACCAGCACTAGTGTGATTATCAGGACTGTAGCCAATATGTATCCCCTATTGTCTTTAGGGTAGAAAAAGCTAAATATGAGTCCGAAAACTAAAAATAGTGCTGTTAAGAACAAACCATATGATTCTTGAGGATTATTTTTGATGATTTCTGTATTAATTGGTTGTGTATCAGTTAATTCTCCTTTAACAATCAGCCTATTTTCAGTAGATCCTATAGGGTCGCATGTAATCAGATAAACATTTTTGCCTCCCTCTTGCGCATTAAGTTCGTATGATGCAGGAACTATGAATGAATCCACTACTTTATAATGCAATTCTCCAATTCCAGGCCATTCTAGCATGAAGCTGTCTCCAATGTGTACATCATTAAGCCTTAAAAATGGGGAACCCTGCAATGTTCTATGTCCGAAAATCAGCACATCCCCACTGTCTGGATTATATGAGTCTAATTCATGAAAAACTCCTTGGCTGAGAGATACATTATTTATTTTCTCTTGAACGCCTATTGATGGGATTACAATAGTTGGAGCTTCAACATTTCTTTCAATACTTATTTTGGATGAGAAATAATTAACCTCCCCCATGGCATATAATCCAATTATCAATAGACAAATAATAATAATTATAGTCATGATGCTTGGTTTTTTCATAATATCACTTTTGTTATATCTTTGTCATCTCTATTAATAATAGTTTTCTTAATCATATGTTGAACTTATTTCATTTATCATCCAATCGGGGGCATTGGTTGTAGGAATTGTAAGTACGATATTATCCATATTATTCAGCATAAAATTAACTTTGTCCTGTGGGGTTTCAATTAAAAGCATATATTGGGCATCCAAATCGCCTAAGTTAATTTGCCTTTCATAATTTGACAGTTTTATGCCGTAATTCTTAAGCAGTTCGAAAGTTTCCTTCTCATTGTATCCGTTCATTATGCTGCCTTTTATCATTTCCAGTACATTAGATGAAAATTTTCTTGAATTTTCCTGAGGGTTGGTACTGTTTCCATGTACTGTCATTTTTGATTTCGAGTATTCTGAATCAACCTCTCCGTTTTCTTCATATCTCATTATTGACAAAACTGTGCATCCGCTAATGTCGGGATTTGTGTTGGTTGTGTTTAATTCTTCTCCGGTATCGTTTAGATTGGAATATATGTCTACTATACTTCCAACATTTACCAGTCCTGCACCTGCCTGGAGCCTTGAAACCAATACCGGAACTGAAACTGTATTTGGTTTTTCAAATTTGATTTTTGATAAAATTCGGGCATCGTTTTCATTGACGATTTTTGTTGCATCATTCTGAGACATTATTACATTTTTGCTTTCATTTGAATAGACGGCCATTGTTCTGTTATACTTGTCAATGTTCGATTTTATTGATTTGTGATGATATGATTTCCAGTCCTTGGTGGCAGGGCCGATGATGTCAATTCTTTCGATTTCACCGATGTCTTTTCCGTTTTTAATTTCGTTTTCTAAAGCCATTTCATTCGGTGATGTTGCAAGCGCGCCTGTATAGTACTCGTGAAGCTCGTTTATTTTTGTTGTTTTCTCTAGGGATAGTTCTTTTTGACCAGGTTCATAGATTAAAAAATAGTATGATGAAATTATTAATGTTAATAATATGAAAATGGTTATTATCACGCCTATTTTTCTTTTTCGTTCATTTTCTGTTATGTCCGTATCGTTTGGAGTTAAATAAACTCCAAGTTTATGATTAAACTTTTTCAATAGTGATAGTTCATCGTCTTTTGGTTTTGGTAAAATTTCATTGAATTCTTCTTCAAAACCATTCGGATATAATCTATCTTTTGGTTTTTTATTATTCATTTTCAATACTCCTTTTAATTTTGATGGTTAATTTAATTAATAGGAGTAAATTGATCTCATTTTTTAATTAAATTAATTATAAGGTAGTATAGACAGAATAATAGTAATATTAAAGCGGGCACGTTAATACCATATACTATTGTTGGAATTGGAAGTATTAGCAATATAATCAATATGCAGGATATTGCAATTATTGGCATATTTGAGAATTTCGGATATTTTATATTGCTTATCATTAGAATTGAGACTATTGAAGCCAAAATCAATGCTGAATAAATATTAAATAATCCGCTTAAATATAATGTGGCTAATATAAAGGATATTCCTGGAATCGGAAAGCCAATAAAACCGCTTGTTTTAATATGGTCTGCTATCACATTATATCTGGTTAATCTCAGGATTCCACAGACAACAATTAATAAGCTGACAAGTATTACAATTGTTTGCAACGGCATTGGTGTGGTGTTAAGTGATGTATAAAGGAATACTGCAGGAGCTACACCAAATGATACAATATCAGATAAGGAATCTATATTTTTTCCAAATCCTAAACTGTCATTTCTATTTGTTTTTCGAGCTACCCAACCATCTGCGGAGTCAAACATAATAGCAACAATCATTAATAATGCTGATAATTCAAAAAAATGATTTATGGCAAGTATTATTGATAAAAATCCTGAACTCATATTCAATAATGAAATGAGGTCGGATATTGCTACGAAACTTTGGATATCAGTTCTTTCAATTTCCATATTTTAACTCCGGTAATACTTTTTGTTTCATTTCTTATTAACTTTATCTTGCAAATCGCTTAATTATTATCTATATTTATTTTTAATTATTAATAAGTATTATTTTTTGTCATTTGTGTTTATTTATTTATTCTTTTAAAATTTAATTACATATCAATTAGTTTTTTTCTATTTTAATATTGATTTTAGTAAGTAACCTTTTAAAAATTGAAATTTATTTATTTATTTTCTAAAATAACACTAAACGATAAAATATATATAATAATAGTTTGAAAAAATATTAATTGTTAGACTTTAAAAACAGGTATGTAGTTAACATTTTAAATGATTAATTTTAATTATTTTTTAATTTTAACTCCTATTTTTGAAGTTAATATGACTTAATTAATATAATGTGTGTAGTTCGATGATTGAAGATAATATACGTGTCCTTAGACAAGCTGCAATGGTTACCACTGATGATTCATATAAAGTTGAGAAAAGTTGGTGTATTATTGCAGGAAATGCTGATTTAATAGATGCTATGGCATATAAGGCTATTGCATCAAATCATAATGTCAAAATATTGTTTAGAGAACATGTTATATTAAATGAAGGAAAATTAGATAAAAAATTTGATTTTATCATGCTTTATGGTAATTCAATTATAATAAATGACTTCAAAAAGGATACTAAACAACGTGGAGGAGCTTGTGTCAGTATACCTCCAAAATATTTGGTTGAAGAACCTAATTTGATGGCTTTCGTAGCTCCCGAAATTTCTTTTGCAATCGTGCAGGAATCTCAAACTACTAGTTTCATTAATATTGATATAAGTAATGAAGTAAAATTACCAAACTTCATCAAATCTGCTTTGAAACCGTTTTACAACGCTAATGAAGTTGTATTGTCAACAATCTTAATATCTGTTGATGATGACTTATTTGTAAATAAGGTTCAAAGTATCGCTACATCAAATAGAATTTTCGTTATCGATTTTAAAGACATTGTAACGGAGGATTAATCATGAATATTTTTGGAAAGGATGAGGAAGAACCACAAGTTACTAATACTAAAGTTATTAGTAATAGTTTAGGAATTGATTTAGGAACTTTAAACACTGTTATTGCAAAACCTTCAGGGGACAAATTTGATTTATATCAAATACCATCTGTTGTTGCAGTAAAAAAAGATGACCCATCTGAAGTGTTGGCTGTTGGGGAAGAAGCTAAAAGAATGCTTGGAAGAACTCCTGAGGACATACTCGCTGTAAGACCTTTGAAAAAAGGAGTTATCGAAAATGTTGTTCAAGCACAAGCATTACTCATTAAAGCAATGCAAATTGGTATTAATGAGGGAGAAAGTGTTGGAAGAATAGTTATCGGAATTCCTGGAGATGCATCTGAAGTGGAAAAGAATGCTGCTGAAGAAATTGGTAGAAAAGCTGGTGCTCAAAATATTTTAGTTATCAGTGAAGGATTAGCAGCAGCTATTGGTGCTGGTTTACCTATCGCCGAACCAAATGGTACTATGGTTATTGACATCGGTGCTGGATCAACCGATATTGTAATTATATCTCTTGGTGGTATTAATGACATTGAAACCGTCAGATGTGGTGGAGATGACATTGACAATAAAATAGTGGAAATTGTCGCAGAAAAATATGATGTAGCTATTGGTATTCATGATGCAGAATCCGCAAAAATGGAAGTTGGTATGGTTCACTGTTCCGAACAACTTGAAAATTTAAGTGTTGAAGTTATTGGTAAATCTTTAGAAACTAACCGGCCTAAGAAAGTTGTTATTGACTCAATGTTGGTTGCTGATGCTGTAGAACCATTCATGCAACAAATCGTTGACGGATTAAATGTAATTTTAGAAAGATTATCTCCGGAGTTAATGATGGGAGTATATAACAATGCTGTTGCTGTTGGTGGAAGTTCCAGACTTCGTGGATTAAAAGAAAGAATTTTCGATGAAATTTCTATTCCTGTTGAAATTTCTGAAGATCCTATGACTGTCGTTGCAAAAGGTACTGCTATCGTTGCTGCAGAACCTCTCGCATTAGAACCTGAAGTCCGTCTTAGGGCTATGAAATAAATATTTTTATTTATTTCCTTTTTACTTTTTTTTACTGATTTTTATGGATATCTTGGGTATTGATGAAGCCGGAAGGGGCTCTGTTTTAGGACCTATGGTTATTGCAGGAGTTATCGTCCCTGAAAAAATGGAAAAGGTCCTTGAAAGAATGGGTGTTAAGGATTCAAAAAGATTAACTCCAAACAGACGTACTATTTTATCAAGAAAGCTGAGGAAAATGTTCGAGTATGAAATAGTTGTTATTTCTGCTTTGGAAATTGACCAGATGAGGGCTGATGGAATCAACCTTAATGATATTGAGAAGAATGCTATGAGGGATTTGATAATAAAATTGAATCCTGAAAAGGCGATTGTTGATGCTGTGGATGTAAAGGCGGAAAGATTCCAGAATAATCTTTGTGAATCAACCGGTGTAAATGTAATTGCCGAACATAAGGCAGATGATAAATACATTGAAGTAAGTGCAGCTTCTATTATTGCAAAGGCCGAAAGAGATGCTCAAATTGCAGAAATTAACAAAGATTTTATTAAAATGGGCGGAATTGGTTCAGGATACCCGTCTGATCCTACAACAAAAGAGTTTTTATCTAATTATACTTATGATGAGATGCCAGAATTCGTTAGAAGGTCATGGGCTACGGTTTCAAAAATGAAATGATTTCTTATTTTTTTAAATAATATTTAAGTATATGTATTAATAAATTTATTTTTATAAATATTTTATATAAAATGTAATTAATTAGAGGATGAATATGATTATAGAATATATCGGTCCATTTTTTGACAGTATTATAGATATTTTCACTCAAGGTGGGATTATCACATATATAATTCTTTTTATTGGTATTTATGGTTTGATTATTGCTATTAGAAAAATTGCATACCTTAGGAGAATTAGTAAAGTTGACACTACAGAAATTTTTGGTGTCGTAACTGCTTCTATGGAACGTGGCGGTGCTGTTGAAGCTTTAAAACAAATTAATGGTTTTAAAAACCCTATCTCAAGAATTATTTCTGAAACTTTAAAGATAGGCTATAAAAATAAAACTGAAGTTGAAGAAAGTATGGAACAAATTTTCATTGTTGAAGTGGCTAAAATGACTAAAGGTCTGGATACCATTAAAACTCTTACAGAATTGGCTCCTTTTTTAGGTTTGATTGGTACTGTAATTGGTATTTGGATGACATTCAAGGCATTAGGTGTCCATCCTGATTCTGCAGCTATGGCTGAAGGTATTTATGTCGCTTTAACTACTACAATCATGGGTTTGTTGGTTGCTATTATTTTGCTTCCTCTTCACACATATATCCAAGGTTTAATTGAAGCTGAAATGGATAAAATCGAGCTTGCTACTAAAATGACCAATTGGGGTTATGCTGTAGTTAAAGTTAGAGTTGATTCTAATGTGGAATGCGCTCTTGAGGCTCTTCAAGAAGCTGATGGAGTTGTAAATACTAGGTTAATTTCTGATCCTTATGCTAATATTAAGGTTTCATTCAAGCCAAGTATGTTGAATAAAAGTATTTCAAATATTATTTTAGAGAAATGTAATGTTAATGCTGAAATTACTGAGAGTAAACTAAGACAATAAGGTGATTAAATGGCAATTGATGTAAGAAAGCATAAAAAGAAAGTTCTTGATCAAAAACCAAGCATTAATTTGGTTCCATTTATTGATATTTTATTTACTATACTGATTTTTTTAGTAGTTACAAGTAATTTTTCAGCTGACGTTCAGACTGATGCAACAGATGATGTTACACAGAATGCATCAGGAAAACCGAATGTAACAGATGTTTCTGGTGACCAGGAATATTATGTCGTGCCTGTAGCAGGGTTACATAAAGTTACAGTCAACGGCCAAGATCGCTCGGATGCCATTGCGGGTAGTGCCGTGGGAGTGCAGGCAAAAGTCGTAGATCAAGGTGAAATAAAAATCAAACCAGGTCTTGTTGAAATCACTACTCCACCAGGAGTGCCTCCAGAAGTGGCAGTTCAACGTCCGGAGATTTAAATAGAGGGATAAAAATGTATACGGGGAGAATTTTATCAATTGGTATGAATAATGATGGTAAACCTTTTGTGGCATACCGTGTATCAAGTAGGTCATTTCCGAATAGGCAATGCTTAAAATTTGATAATCGCGCAGCAATTGTTCCAAAGGAAGGTTTTGAAAAGGATATCTACGAGAATACATATATTACATATAATTGTATTCGTATTGTAAAAGACATGGCAATCGTATCCAACGGTGCCCATACTGATGTTATTGCAGACAAGATATCATTGGGAATGAACATTAAGGATGCTATTGCATATTCATTGCTTACTATGGACTATGAAAAGGATGATTATCATACTCCTAGAATTGCGGGTGTTGTTACATCTACCAATAAGAAAGATGAATATGGATGTTATGTTGGAATTGCCAACGATAAAAAATTGTTAGTTGAAGCAGTTCCTTACAGTGAAGCAGTATTCATTTCCACTTACGGTAGTCAGTTACCTGATGTTGTAGAATTTGAGGCGAAAACTGCTGCTGATTCTGCTAAATTTATTTTTGATGAAGGTACTTTTGCTAATTATAAAAAGCCAGTAACTTCTGGAGCAGCTGTTTTTGATGGAGAATGGACTATTGATGTCTATAATCCATAACTTTTTTTATTTTTTTTTAATTTTTGTGTTGATATTATGACAATTGAATTGATTGGTTTAGACAATATTCCCATTGTTGATGCTTCAAGCGATATTTCACAGATAATTAAGGATGCAATAGATAATCAGGGCTGCTCTTTAATTCATGGGGATATTATTTTAATCGCTGAAACTTTAATTTCAAAATCTGAAGGTAATTTCATAAATATTGATGAATTAACTCCGTCCAAAAAAGCATTGGATTTGGCTGAAAAATCTAAAAAAGACCCAAAGTTAGTTGAAGCAATTTTAAATGAATCAAATGAAGTTGTTGAAGTGGGTCCCAATTTCATAATAACTGAAACCAAGCACGGTTTTGTCTGTGCTAATGCAGGTATTGATGAATCAAATGTGGCTGAAGGATTAGCAACTCCAATGCCGATTGACCCTGACAAGTCCGCTTTTGAAATTCGCGAATTTTTGGAAGATGAATTTGGCGAAGAAATTGCGGTAATAATTACAGATACTCAGGGAAGGGCATTTAGGTTCGGAGCTATTGGAACTGCAATTGGATGTTCAGGAATTTCCCCTCTCTGGAGAAGGGTTGGAGAAAAGGATTTGTATGGTCGTGAATTGGAAACTACTGAAATTGCAACTGCTGATGAATTGGCTGCTGCAGCATCCCTTATTATGGGACAAGCTGATGAAGGTCTTCCTGTTGTTCTTATTAGAGGATTCAATAGTTTTGACACTTTAAGGAATGTTGACTCTAATATGAATTCCATTATCATGCCGAAAGAATTTGATGTATTCAGAAAATGAGTTTGATATTATGATTACTGTTTTATCCGGAGGCACAGGTACTCCAAAATTACTGCAAGGGCTAAAAGAAATTGTTGATCCATCTGAATTGACAATTATAGTTAATACTTTGGAAAATGATTATTTTTCCGGTGTTTATGTATCTGCAGACATTGATACCGTTTTATACACCATGACTGGCATGATTAATGATGAATTTTGGTATGGAGTTAAGGGAGATACTTTCATTACTCATGAACGTCTTGAAGAGATTGGATGTCCTGAGTTGCTTAGAATCGGAGATATTGATAGGGCAACTAAGATTCAAAAGACTCAACTGATGAAAGAATATGGTCTTACAAAGGCGGTTGAGATTCAGGCTGAAAAAATGGGCATTGTGTCTAAAATAATTCCTATGAGTGATGAAAATTCAGATATTAAGATAATTACAGATATCGGTGAATTGGAATTTCATGACTTTTTAATAAAATATCAATCCCAACCTGAAGTTCTTGACGTCAAATTTTCCAATGTTTCACCTGCACCAGGGGTTGTTGAATCAATAAAAAAATCCGATGCGGTTATTATTGGCCCGTCCAATCCCATCACTTCAATTTCACCTATATTGTCATTGGATGGTGTAAAAGATGCTTTGAAAGATACTTATGTTGTTGCAGTATCTCCAATTATTGGTAATGATTCAGTTTCAGGTCCTGCAAGCAAGTTTATGAAAGCGTTGGGTATTGAAGTTTCATCAGTTGGTGTGGCATCATTATATGAAGATTTTCTAGATAATTTTATCATTGATAACAAAGATGATGATAAAAAACAACAAATAAATCAAATAGTTAATAAGGTAACAGTTACAAATACTATAATGAATAATTTAGGTGCTAAAAAAAATCTGGCACAAATTATTATGGGTAGTATTCTTTAATTAAAAGAGGCGAATATTAAATGATACAAATGACATTAATACAAATTGACAATTACGGGCCGTGGACTGTAACTCCAAGGCCACGTACTGAATCTGATTTACAAATGCTTCAAGCTAGTTTATTTGCTGATTTAAATAATCATTTCGGTAATAAGAAAGGTTTAGTATTCTTTACCCGATTTGATAATTTGCTTGCAATTTCAAATGGTCTTGATGAGGAAGATCATTTAAGAATCCAAAGGTCAATCAGAAACAGATATCCTATTACCATAAGTATGGGTGTTGGAGCTGCAAAAACTCCTCATGAAGCTCAAAAATTAGCAACTATTGCTCTTCAGAAAGCAGGTAGTGCACAATCTGGTGAAAGAAAGGAAATTTTAGCTATTGACAGTTTAGTCAGCGAAGAAGACAGTTATGTTCAAGCAGCACATATTGACATTAACAGTGTAACTGAAACATTAACTGACATTGAATCTGCTTTTGATACAAGTTTCATGGTCAATAAGGCTCAACATTATTTGATGACTAAATTAATTAAGAAAGGAGCATTATTATTCTTCATTGGTGGAGATAACTTCATGTCACCATGCAACGGTTTATCCGAAAAGGAAATCGAAGAAATCATGGTTGAAATTGATGAAGAAATTGGAATTAAACTTAAAGCAGGTATCGGCAGAGGTAAAAATGCTGAAGATGCGGCATATATGGCAGATATTGGTCTTGAAGAAATCAGAGCAAATAACAATGAAATGTGGACCTGGGTAATTGAAAAAGAATACTAAGTGATTTTATGATGAAGGTAGTTGCGCCAATGGCGGGAATTTCAGATTCCGAATTTTTAAATCGTGTTATTCCATTGGGTTTTGATGTGGCTACTTTAGGCGGATATAGTTTGGATGAACCAACTATTGAGGCAAGTAAAAGAATTATTGAAAGGGGAAGAAAGGAATTTGATTTTCCTTTAAATGAGATTTATTCATACATTGAAAATGAAGTTGAATCTATTAAAAAAGTTCATAGTGATGTAAAAGTATCTGCAAACGTTAGGGCAACAACTCCACAACCTATTATTGAAGTTGGTAAAATTAAAAAGCTTGATATTGTTGAAATTAATTGTCATTGTCGCCAAGATGAAATCAGGTCTATTGGTTGTGGACAGGAAATGTTGTTGAATCCTGATTTGGGAAATTTTATATCTGATGTTGTTGATGATGTCGAATGTGAAGTTTCAGTTAAGATTAGGGCTAATGTTGATGGGATTGATACGGTAGAAATCGCTAAAGTAATTGATGATGCCGGTGCAGATTATTTGCATATTGATGCTATGAAAAAAGGTATTTTTGATGCTGATTATGACCTCGTAAAAGAGATTTGTGACAATACGAATATTAAAGTAATTGGAAATAACTCCATGAACTGTGAAAAGAATATTAAAAAAATGATTAATTCTGGCGTTTATGGATTTTCAATAGCGAGGGCAGTTATTTCGGGCAATCTGGATTTTAATATTTCTCAATTTTAATATTTTTAAAACAATTGTTATTAGAAAGTATTATTAATAGTTTATAATATAAATTATGTCAATAGGTGATTTCATGGATTTTATTACACTTAAGAATATTACAAAAAATTTCGATGGTGTTGATGTTCTTAAAGATATTAATTTGAAGATTAGTGAAGGGGAAACTTTAGGTATTTTAGGACGTAGTGGAAGTGGAAAATCTGTTTTAATTAACATGCTTAGAGGTACATTGGACTATAAGCCTGATGCAGGTAATATCATAATGAACCTTGCTGTCTGTCCTGATTGTTTGGCTGTGGACTCTCCATCTCATATTGGTGAAAGATGCAGTTGCGGTGGAACTCTTGAAGCTAAAGAAGTTGATTTCTTCAATGCTGAAAGAAAGTTATTTGCAAGTATCAAAAGAAGAATAGCTATTATGTTACAACGTAACTTCGCATTATATGATGAAGAAACTGTAATCGAAAATGTAATGAGGGCAATGCCTGATGATATGGATTATGAAGAAGGTTTATATTTTGCTTTGGAGTTACTTGAAATGGTTCAAATGAATCATAGGATTACCCATATCGCTCGTGACTTAAGTGGTGGGGAAAAACAGAGAGTTGTACTTGCAAGGCAATTGGCTAAGAAGCCAATGACATTTTTAGCTGATGAACCGACTGGTACATTGGACCCTCAAACTGCGGTAAAATTACACAATACTCTAAAAGAAGGGGTAAAAGATGAAGGAATCACCATGCTAATCACTTCTCACTGGCCAGAAGTAATGACTGAACTTGCAGACAATGTTATTTGGTTAGAGGATGGTCAAATCAAAGAGGAAGGCGAACCTAATACTGTTGTTGACCACTTTATGGAAACAGTACCAATTCCTGAAAAACCGGAAATTCCGGAATTTGGTGAAAAACAGGTTATTCTTGAAGATGTTAAAAAACATTACTACTCAATAGAAAGGGGAGTAGTAAAAGCGGTTGACGGAATTAGCCTAGACATCAATAAGGAAGAGATTTTCGGTATTGTCGGTTTAAGCGGTTCTGGTAAAACTACTACTACAAGAATGCTGATGGGACTGACTGAACCAAGTAGCGGTGACATTCAAATTAAGCTTGGTGATGAATGGATTGACATGACTAAAGTAGGTCCACTTAATCGTGGCCGTATCATGCCTTATATTGGTTTATTACATCAAGAATATTCATTATATCCTCACAGAACTATTTTAGGTAACTTGACTGATGCAATCAGTTTGAATTTGCCTGCAGAATTCGGTAAGATTAAAGCTACACATGCATTGACCACTGTAGGATTTTCTGATGCAACAGCAAATGCGATTCTTGACAAGTATCCTGATCAGTTAAGTGTAGGTGAAAAACATAGGGTTGCTCTTGCTCAAGTTTTAATTAAAGAACCAAACCTTATTGTTTTGGACGAACCGACAGGTACTATGGATCCTGTCACTCGTGTAGTTGTAACTGATTCTATTTTGAAAGCACGTACTGAATTGGAACAGACATTCATTATCATCTCTCACGATATGGACTTTGTACTGGATGTTTGTGACAGGGCTGCTTTAATGAGAGGAGGAAAAATATTGGATATTGGTACTCCTGAAGAAATAGTTCAGCAATTAACTCCTGATGAAAAAGAAGATATGCTCAAAGAAAGATAATCTTCTTATTCATTTAATATTTTTTTTATTTTTTTCCATTCCGGACAATGTATGTCCATTAATTTTTTAAATTTTTTCCCATGATTGAATTCTATCAGATGACACAGTTCATGTATCATTACATATTCAAGACAAATTGGATCTTTTTTTGCTAATTTTAAATTTAATGTTATTCTTTTGTCCTGATATCTGCAATTTCCCCAGTTTTTCATATTTCTCACTTTTACTTCGGAGGGTGTTTTTCCAACACGTTTGCTGCATTTTTCTAAAACAGGAGGTATTGCTTTTTTAAGCTCTTTCCTGTATAATTCATTTAATATTTTTTCACGGGTTTCCTTTCTGCTTCTTTTTGGGACTGGAAGATAAATGATATTTTTGTCATAATCAACAACTGTTTTTTTTAAATCCTCTTTGGAAACCAATTGCAGAGTGTATTCTTTTCCCCAAAGGTAGTGTGTTTCACCGCTTTTGTATTTCAGCGGAGCATTGATTTCATTGCTTATAATCAGTTCCTGTTTTTTCAAAATCCAATCCTTTCTGTCTCTGACGAAATTAACAATTTCTTCATGGGGCAGAAAATGTGGTGCTGAGATTATGATTTCTCCATTTGGCGGTAAAACCCGAAGATACATATTTTTAATGTTTTTTCTGTGTAATTTTATGGTTAGGTCGTCAATTTTTACTTCTTTTGTAATCATAGGAATCTGGTTGATGTTTGTATTTTAAATTTATATTACATTCTTTAATGCTTAAATAGTTTTCTTACAAAAAAGATTATATATTCATTGTTTAAATAAATTATATTAATATTTTATATTAACTACTTATTATTGAATAATTTAATTTATTGGAGGATTATTATGACTTGGGAAGATGCGCCGTCTCATATTTGTAGGGGTGGTGATATAAGAGGACTCGCTTTTTGTTGTCCGCCAGTTAAACCATGCCCAGTTTTAAATGCATTACAGGAAATTAATTTAACTCCTCAGGAGTTCATTAACATTAAAGTTCAATTTGGAAAAGAAACCAGATTAGGTGAAGGAGCAGGGACCTGTTTCGGGTCACTTGTATGGTGTTGTAAACCATCAAAACCTTGCCCATTGAGAGATATGACTTTAAAGAATATGGGAATGAGTCATGAAGAGTACTTGGATTTAAAGAAACAATTGTCAGAAAGGCTGGTTGGAATTAAAAAGCCTGATCCTGATGAAAGGGCTGAAGCATTGGCAGAAACATTTCATGTTAGCAAAATTGAAGCTATGAATGTTTTGACTGAATGCAATAATGATTTAAGGGCTGCAGTTAAAGTATTGCATTCCCGTTCACTTGAAAAATCTGATTAAAATGGATTGGACTTCTCTATATTTAAAAACATCTGATTTGAATGTATTTATTTTAGGCACAGGGGAAGTTGCAACCCGGAGGGCCAATAAGTTTTTAGACCACGGGGCCAATGTAAAATTGGCTGGAAACACCTTATCTGAAGATTTGTGTGATAAGGGTGCGGTTTTATGTTCTGTTGATGATGTTGATGAAATGGTTTCATGGTCGGATTTGGTTGTAGTGGCCAGTGGTGATGAAAAGTTGTGCGAGCATGTTTCAAATATTGCTCAAAATAAATTGGTTAATAGGGCTGATTTACCACAAAAGGGAGATATTATTGTTCCTACAAGCTTTGAAATTGGAGAAATTGAAATATCTATTTTTACAAATGGCAAAAGTCCATTAATGGCTCGTCAATTGCGCAAAAAGATTCAATCTATTATTACTGAAGAGGATATTCTCGAAATTGAACTTCAGGATTATGCACGTTCAATTTTAAAAGAGGTAATTGATGACCAAAAGCAACGCAGAAAGTATCTTTATGATATTTTTGAAGATGAAAGGATTAATGACTTTATTAAAGATAGAAAAATTGAAGAAGCTAAAATGTATATTAATAACTTGATAAGGGGATTAGAGTGATACTTAATTTAAGGGTAGACCATAAAATTGCGGATATTCAATCAATGGAGAATATTTCAAAGGATATTGACGACTTATTTTGGAATTTGCAGGAAAAATATTCCGTTGGTGAATATGTTGAAATTTCCACATGTAACAGAAAAGAGTATTATATTAAAAACGATAATATTTCCGAGGATGATGAATTATTGTCTCATGAAAATCAAAGCATTATAATTGAATATGGCAATTCTGCAGTTATGCACCTCCTGCGTATGACTTCCGGTTTGGAATCAATGATTGTTGGTGAGGACCAAATCCTGGGTCAGGTTAAAGATGCTAAACACAAGGCAATGAAGGAGCATCACTGTGGTAAAGCATTGGATGCTGTTTTTACAAAAGCTATTCATGTTGGTCAGGTCGTTAGAAATAAAACCAATATCAATAAGGGATCTGTTTCAATTGGGTCTGCTGCAATCGATTTGGCTGAAAAACACATGGGAAGTTTGGATGATAAATCTGTTCTGGTTATCGGTGCGGGCAAAATGGGAAAATTGGTCGCCAAAGCACTTGCTGAAAAAGACTTGAATGCTATTTTTGTTGCCAACAGAACTTATTATGTTGCTGTTGAGCTTGCCAAGGATTTGGGTGGTGAGGCCATATTGTTCAGTGAACTTGAAAAATATTTGGCAACAGCCGATTTGGTCATCAGTGCAACAAGTGCTCCTCATGCAATAATCACTAAAAAACGTTTATTGGGTATTGAAAGGGATTATGATGATTTGATGATGGTTGACATTGCAAATCCCCGCGATATTTCAGAAGATGTTAGTGAATTGGGTGTTAAATTGTTCAATATCGATGACTTGAGGGAGATTGCTGATGAAAATACTAATCTCAGAATCAAGGAATTTGGTCAGGCAGAAAACATCATCGATGAAGAGTTCATTTTACTTAAAGAATCCTTTAAAATAATGGAAGTTGAAGAAACACTCGCCAGTTTAAGGTCATCTATGGAAGAGATAAGACAACGTGAAACTAAAAAAGCATTAGTTAAGTTGGCTGATGTAGATGGTAGCGCAAAAATTTTAAATAATTTAACAAATTCCATTGTCAATAAGATATTTTTCGATATTTCTAAAAATGTTAAGGATGCTGCAAAAGATGAAAATAAGGAAGTTATTGCAGCTGCGGAATATCTGTTTAATTCAAAGTAATTATTCAAACATTCCTTTAACATCTAAATTTTTAATTTTACAGGATTGCATTGAATATTCAATGTGTTTCATAGTTAATGTATTGTCATCATTAGCTATAGCATTATGAAGAGCAGTTTTAAGTATTTTTTCTTTAATGTCTCTTCCTGACATTCCTTTAGTCATTTTGGTAATCTTATTCATGTTCAAATCATATTCTAAAGGTATGGTCTTGAGATTTTTTTCTAATATTTCCTTTCTCTCTTCATCATTTGGCAGGATGAATTCAATTTCCTCTTCGAATCTGCTTCTGACTGCATAATCGAGGGATGTTGGATTGTTGGTAGCTCCAATAGTTATGACTGATTCGTTTTCACTGATTCCATCCATTTCGGTCAAGAGTGAATTTACTATTTCGGATACGTCTCCCCTTAATGATTGAAATGACCTGTGAAGTGCAATTGCATCAATTTCATCAATGAATATTATTGAAGGTGTTTTTTCACTGGCCTTTTTAAACAAATCATGAATTTTGGATGCACTGTCACCGACATGTTCTCCAATTAATGAAGTTGCTTTTATTAAATGAAGCGGTACTTCAAGCTCATTGGCTAATGCCTTTACAAGCATGGTTTTGCCGGTACCTGGAAGTCCGTAAAATAAAATGTTTTTTGGAGCCCATGGTCCAAACTTATCCGGGTCGTCAAGATATTTGATTAGAACCTTGACTTTATTTTTAGCATTTTTCTGTCCGACAATGTCTGAAATTTTCATTGACTTGTCTATTTTAATTTCGTCTGTAATATTGTTTATTTCTTCATCGATGAGCTTGATTTTAGTATTTTCAGAAATTATTGAGCCGTCAGGTCTTGCAGTTATAATTTCAAAACCGTAATCAGGTATGATTTTTTGATCAAAAAGATAGGAATTTTCTTTTACTTCTAATCCTAACCATTGTTCACGGGCATATTCTTCAAATAATTTTGAATTGGTAATCTCAAAATCGTTTTCCATTAAATTAAAATCGAATGGATAGCCGACAGCTTTCAGAACAACACATTCGGCATATTCTTTATTTTCATTTTCTTTTTTTGCCGATTTTTGGGTTGGAGATTTTAGTTCTTGTTTTTTGTTATCTGTTTTCAATAAATCAGCTCCCGGATTTTATAATTTTTAACATTTCTTTTTTTTGTATGTTTTATTATTTATATTAGTCGTGATAAATTTAAAAGTGGTGATAATATCATGAGTTTTAGAACTAGGAGAGTATTGCTTAGCGCCCCATTCTATGCGGTATTTCAATTTTTCCTTTTAAAATACATGTTTTTACTGATTTGTGAAGTAAATGATATTTATTTTGCTTGTGCAGGTATTTTAATTGGTTTGATGCGTTGCATCCCTGTATTTTTCGAAGAAAAAAAGTCAACCGTTGGCGGAAGATTTATTCAGACTGTTGACGGTATATGGATGTGGGCTTCCTTAATGTTTTTAATTGATGTCGTAATGATTTATATGTTCAATACTTTTGTGGCTATTCCGAAGTTTGTTATTTGTCTGTTACTAGCTATTGTTCCTGTTCTGGGCGTTTATAATTATCATAAGGCTCACCAGCTGGTTGTCAAGGAGAGAGTATTGGAACTGGAAAATCTGACTCATGATATTAATATTGTTCATTTGTCTGATGTTCATTTCGGGTCTGTAAGGCATAAGCAGATTATTTCACAAATTGCAGATAAATTAAAAGAATTGGAAGATACCTGCAGTTTGGCAATCATTTCAGGTGATTTGGCGGATGGCTCTTCAGTTGTGGAATTCGATGACTTTGACGGATTAAAGAATGTTGAAATGCCGATAGTTTTCACACCAGGAAACCATGATTTCTATATTGGAATCGACAGTGTTGTTGAGGCATGTAAAAATGCAGGAATTATAGTTTTGGATAATGACAAACTAGAATTTGAAAATTTGAATATTTATGGTCTGACATATAGTTTTGATGATATTCTGATGCCGACCTCTGATGAAATAAAAAATAATTTAAATCCTAATTCAGTAAATATTATTAATTATCATGTTCCTTATCGCTGGGACGAATTTTCATCGATGGGCTTTGACATTCAATTGTCAGGGCATACTCACGGAGGACAATTTTATCCTGTAGTCCAGATTGCAAATATCCTGTTTAAATATAACAAGGGGCTTTTTGCAAACGAATCCGGAAAATATATTCATGTTACGACTGGTGTTGGATCAATGGACACTCCGATGAGATGGGGAACTGATTCTGAATTAGTAATTTTAAAATTAAGAAGAAAATAGATATTGGGTGTTTGGTAATGGTTGGATTTAATTATTGCATGAATTGCGGCTCTAAAGTGAGTCCTCTTGACAAGTTCTGTGCAAACTGTGGCGCTAAACTTGAAGAACCTGATGGGGAATTCATTCAGGATGAAGATTTCTTTTTGAAGTATGATATAAAAATTGAAAACTTAAAAAAAGAATATGATTTAAAAGTAAACCGGGCAATTGAATTAATTCAAAAGCAATTTAATTCATCAGAAAACAGTTATAGGGTATTTATTTCGACAATCAATGAAAGCAATAATGTTTTCTACAACAATATTGAAGTTTCATCAGATATTATAAAATTGGCCACCAGACCCTCTGAAAAAATTAAAAAAGAGCTGGAAATTAAGATTTATACATTGGAAAAAATCATCGACAAATTAGAGGATTTCATCGATGAATTAATTATCCACATGTCTGATGAAAGTGAAAAGGAAGTAAAGACCTTAACCCGGGAATTGGATGACCTAATAGATTCCGTTAAGGATTATTAAATCATCTCTTCATATATATTTTTCATCTTCAAAGAATCCAAATCCCTCTCTGGTGTTTCACAGATGATGTTTGCTTTCCATCCGTTGTCGATTAAATTTGATAGCAAATCTTTCACGTCAGGTCCGTATTCATCGCTTTCTTCGAGGGTATGATGTTTTACTTCGCCACCCCTACCATATTCTATGGTGGTATAATGGCAATGCAGGATGTCAATGTCCAAATTGTCTTCAATTGTTGAAAAAATACAATTGTAATCTTCTTTTTTATTCAAAAATCCACGACCTCTGGCATGGACATGAGCAAAATCAATTGTAGGTTCAAAGTGGTCGAATGTTGCACATAATTCAACAACTTCACTAACGTTTCCGAGCTGTGTTCTTTTTCCAGTGGTTTCTGGAGCAAATGTGTAATTTTCAATTCCTTCAGCTTCAAGCTCCTCAAATAATCTGTTGACAGTATTTTTTGATATTTCCATTGCTTTAGCAGGTTTTCTATTTAGGTATGCTCCGGGATGGAAAACCAATCTGTAAGCACCCATCCATTCGCCTGCACGGGCGGCGGCTATTAGATGGCCGATGCTTTTATCAAGTTTTTCCTCTTCTTTAGCGCAGAGGTTGATATAATACGGTGCATGCATTGAAACCAAAATGTCATGTTTTTCAGATTCTTCTTTAAGTGTGGTTGCAGCTTTTTCGCCAATTCTCACGCCATAGGGTGATTGGTATTCATAGGAATCAAGATTTTCTTCTGAAATGTATTTTGGAGCTTTATATGCTGCACCTTTATAATTGATAGGACTCCCTGCAGGTCCAAAAAGTACATTATGTTTCATTTAAATCAGTTAAAAAAATAGTAAAAAAAGGGGAATTTAGAATATTCCCATAGCTTTGTTAGTTTTTGCAATTGATTTTTCGTTATCGCTTTCCATTTCAAGAAGTGCACGAATAGCGTCAATGTTTTCTGGAATTACGTCAGATTCCTGATGCACTGCTTGCATATAGAATAATTCATTATCTACAACATTGATGGATTCTCTCCAGACTGGAATTTCATATAAATCGTTTCTGTTTCTTCCAAGTTCTTTAGCATATTCCATTAACTCAGCAGTGGAACCTAAACCTTCTTCTGCAGAAACAACAAGCACTCTTGAACGTTTTTCCAAAGCTTCAATGATTTCTTCGGTTTCAACATCGTTGTTTATTTCAACCATGATGTTGTGTTGGTGCATTAGGGTAGTAGGCACGAGCAATGCCATGGTTGTTACATCAATGCCTTTCATTACGGTTTTTACATCCGGCCCGTGGTGGGACGGTACTTTTGGAGGATTTGGAACAATTGCGTTGATTGGTCCTTTTTTGATTTCGGAAGGGTCTGATCCTCTTCTTACCATTACTGCCCTAACTTTTTTAATGTCTGCAATAGGGTCAATTGTAGATAGTGTACGGGTTAATCCGGTGGTGTTACAGGATACTACTCTTGTGTAGTCTGCACCATAGGAGTCATCATAATTACCAAAAGCATTAAATGAAAGGCCTGTTAATTCGTGGTCTTCTCCACCTTGATAAATTGCTTTTACACCTGCTTTTTTATACATTTCAAGGTTTTGAGGACCTATACTTCCAGGAGTACAGTCAACAACAACATCTGCTTCTTGAATCATTTCTTCAACAGTACCGGCTATTTCAATTCCAGCATCTTTGAATAATTGTTCTCTTTCTGGAATTCCAATGTATAATGGGTAGCCTTTTTCTTCAACAGCGGTTCTTGCTTCATAGTTTGGTCTAGTTTTACTTACACCAATAACTTTCATATCATCTTGAGCGGCAACAGCGTCAGCCACTCTTTTACCGATGGTTCCATAACCATTAATTGCAACAGTTTTCATTTTAATCCCTTTTTTAAATTATAATAATTGAATATTATATGGATTTAAATCTGTTGTTTAACTTATATAAAATTTGATGATTAATTTTTGGAAATCTTGATTTGGATTAATCGCTCTGGAAGCAATTTTGATTTTTCAATAACTATTTTAATTATAAGTCATTTAGAATAATTTATATGAATTATAAAATTGATGGTGCCGGTGAAGCGATAGTTTTTATTCATGGTCTTTCGGATAGTTTATTGTATTGGGAATTTTTAGCTAATAATCTTAAAAAGGATTATCAGGTATTGAGAATTGATTTAAGAGGTCATGGTGAAACTGAACGTGGAAATAATGAAATTACAATAGATTTGTTATGCGAGGACTTAAGAAATCTTTTGGATGAGCTGTATATTGAAAATATTAATTTGGTGGGATTTTCTTTGGGTAGTGCTGTTGCTCTTGACTTTACAATCAGATATCCTCAGATGGTTTCTTCGTTAGTGTTGATGTCAGGTTTTTATAAGCCTGATGAACAATCAAAAGATATTTTAAGTCAGTTTAAAAGTGCATTAAACAGCAGTTTTGATGAGTTTTATGATTTATTGTTTTCTATGAGTTTATGTTCGAGTGTAATTGAAAATAACAGAGAAGAATTGGCATTTTTAAAAAAATTTGCTTCACAAACTGCAGATATGGATGCTTACATCCAATCTGTTGATGCCTGCCTGAATTTTGATGTGGAAGATAAATTGTCACAAATTGATCCTCCAACATTAATTTTGGCAGGAAAATATGATGAAATATTACCATTAAGTTCACAGCAAGATTTGAAAAACAATATTAAAAATTCAAAACTGGTAGTCTTTGATGATGTGAAGCATAATCTGTTGGTTGGAAAAAATAAAGAGAAAATATTGTCGATTTTAAAAAGTTTCATAAAAAAAGAAAGGTAAGTAGAATTATTCTACTTTGAATCCGGCTTCTTCAACAGCGTCATTTATGTCAGCATCGCTAACATCGTCAGACATGGTAATTGTGGTTATTCCAGAATCCAAATCCGCCTTAGCATCTTCGATTCCGTCAACATCTTTCAAACATAATTCGACAGCATTAACACATGAAGGACAGTGCATACCAACTACTTTAATTTCTTTTTCAGCCATAGTAATTCACCTAATTATTGATATTTAATATTTTACTTTTGATTTATTTAAAGTTTTTTTTACACCTATCTGTAATTTATTGTAGTCCTTATTTGAAATTTTATAACGAACTAGCGTTGAAGAATAGACGATTACAATAATTGACCCGATATTGTGGATTAATGCACCTTCAATCGGATTTAAAACTCCCAAAATCGCCAATGCCATAGCTAAAATATTCAAAACCAATGCAAATCCTATTCCTATATTTATTATTTGCACTGTTTTTCTGGCTATTCCAATCAGATGGGGAATGTCTCCTATATTGTCGTGGATTAATGCAATGTTTGCTGCTTCAACGCTGATGTCACTTCCAATATCGCTCATTGCTATTCCGACATTGGCCTTCCTTAGTGAAGGAGCATCATTTAATCCGTCTCCAATCATGGCGACTTTATGTCCGAGTATCTGTTCCCGTTTGATATATTCAGTTTTATCTTCCGGAAGGCAGTTGAACTTGACGTTTCTCACTTTGACTTGATCGGCAATGAATTTTGTTGTTTTTTCATTGTCTCCGCTAAGAAGTGCTGTTTTGATTCGCATCCTTTTCAGATTTGTTATTGTCTGTCTGGAATTTTTACGCAGGGTGTCTGCAAGATGTATTTTTCCAAGAATTTCGTCGTCTTTTGATACAAATATTTCAATCTCTCCGTTTTGAGGTTCTTCGTTGTATTTTGAGGGGATGTTTTCCTCTTTTATGAGTTTTTTGTTTCCTGCAAGTATTCTTGAATTGTTTATGGTACCACTAACTCCCATTCCTATATGTATTTTAAAGTCGTTGACTTCTGCAAGTTCGATGCCGGTGTAGGATTTGACTATTGCCTTTGCAATGGGGTGTTCGGATTTTGATTCAAGTGATGCAAGTAAATGAGTCATTTCGTCGAGTTTGTCTGAGATGACATTGACAACTTTCGGCTCGCCGTTTGTCAGGGTTCCTGTTTTATCAAAGACAAGTTCGTCAACATGGGCCAGCTCTTCTAAAGATTCTCCATCTTTTACTAGGATGCCGTATTTTGTTAAATTTCCGATGGAAGCCATGATTGCAGTGGGTGTGGCCAGTATTAATGCGCATGGGCAGAATACCACAAGGATTGTAACTGATCTGCTTATTTCAAATGTATATAAATATGTCAATATTGCTGCTGTAAATGCTATTACGACGATAATTGCTGCCCATTTGTCTGCAGTTTGGACAATTTTTGCATTTTCTGGCTTTGATGATTCAACCAATCTTATTAGCTTTTGAAGAGAACTGTCTTGGCTGATTTTTGTTGTTTTCATTGTAAATGAACCATAAAGATTGGTTGTTCCACTAAAGACTTCATCGTTTTCTTTTTTGTCTGCTGGAACGGATTCTCCAGTTAATGCTGATTGGTCTATTGAGGTTTCACCATTTAATATTATTCCATCGGTTGGAATACTTTCACCGGGCAGTACCTTTAAGATATCTCCGATTTCTATATTTTTAACAGGTATTTTTTCTTCAATTCCATTCTTGACTCTTGTTGCGACTTGAGGTGTCATTTTAACGAGTTCTTCAATTCTTCCCTGTGTTTTTGACACAGTATAATCTTCTAAAAATCCTCCTATTGCCATGATTGTAGCAATTTCTCCTGCAGCAAATACTTCGCCTATGATTATTGATGCAATAATTGCAATTGAGACAAGTAAATCTGCAGTTAGGTCAAATTCCATTATCATTCCTTCAATGCATTCTTTAAAAATTGGTATTCCACATAAAAGTACGGCAATCCATGAGATGTAATCTAGAGATAGAACGAAACTTGCAATAATGCTTATTGCTGAAACTGCAATTTTCAGGATGTCCATTTTTTCATCTTTTGTAAATTTCATTTTAAACAGCCCCTAGGTATAGGTATACCCCCATAGGTATTTAAAGTTATTTTAAAAAAAATTAAAGTCTGGAGTAATACTCCATTATTGAAGAAATATCTCCCAATGCATCATCAGAATTTCCATTTTCAATAGCTTCTTTAACACAATGTTCTAAGTGTCCTTCCACAATAATGTGTCCTACTTTATGTAATGCTGATTTGGATGCATTTACCTGCATCAATATTTGTTCACAGGGGATATCTTCATCAATCATGCGATCAATTGCATTTATCTGACCTATAATTTTTTTAAGTCGTCTATGTAAATTTTCACTGTCCATACATTCTTTCATAATAACACTACCTATACCTACAAGGGTATATAATTATCATCATATATAAATTTATCCAACTTTTTTCCATTTGGAATTGATTTTTTTGTGAATAAAATTAACAAAATATTTAAATTATTTAATATACATATATAATTCAAAGGCGATATTATGGACATCGTAAAAACATATAATGATAAAGAATTAACTATCGAAGTTGGAGATCGTATAGATACAGTAACAGCACCAGATTTTGAAAATGAAATAATGGATGAAATGGGTAAATTCGACTCATTAATTCTTGATTTGAATAATTTGGAGTATATTTCCAGTGCTGGATTAAGAGTATTAGTTTTAGTTCAGAAAAAATTACAACCGGACAACATTCCATTTGTTATAATTAATGTTAATGACACTATCAAGGAAATCTTTTCAATGTCTGGTTTTGATAAAATTTTAACAATTAAATAATTATTTTGATTTAAATTAGTTTAATAAAGTTCCTTTATTAATCTTTATCTATTTTTGCTTTTTGTTTTTAAAAATTAATGATATGCAGATATTTTGGCATATGATTATATTTTAGTTATTATTTTTCTAATTTCCAGTTTAATTTATGTAAAAATAGTAATTCTAATTTTTGGAAATGATTTTAAAAAAATAAAAAAAAAAGGGAGGAAAAGTTCAAGTCTATGCTTGATTTTCCATTTCTTCAAATTTAGCTGGGAAATATGTGTCTACTACATATTCAAGCCCATATTTGGAGAAAGATTGCTGTTCTGCTTTTTTACCAATTTTAAGCATCTTTTTAATTTCTGTTTGCCAGAATTCGCTTTTATACCTTGGGTCTTTAGAAAGCTCTTTGAGTCTCATCACATCAACGTCTTTGAGTTTATCTGTAGGTAAATCATAGTTGATAATGTCGGATGCGGTTACTCCGATAAATTTGGCATCTGGAGTAGCAAGCTGATGATTAACGTGAGCTAATTTTGCACTTCCGGAAATAATTACCTGTGCAATGTGGAATCCCCAAGGGTCTCCGTCGTTACAGATGTAGACTGGTAATCCAAGTTCTTCATTAACTCTTTTAAGGAATCTTCTTGTTGCACGAGCGGCCTGTCCTTTAAGCCCAACAATCAATGTATTAAATCTTTTGTGAGCATTTTCCTGTACTAACCTGTGAAACATTCCCATGGTTTCCACAGCCAGTACCTTATCGACATTGCATTCGAGGAAGTTTACTTGGTCAATTGTTGGTGAAATTGTATATCCTGATTTTCCAACTTTTGCAGCATTAATTTCAACTTCATCGAATAGGGTAATGTCCCCATAAACGGATGCTCCGTCTTCTTCAGGCATTAGACCTAACTCTTCACGTGTGGTTCCGAGTGTAACTTCCAGGTCTTCTCCAACAATGTTTGATTCTTGCTGTGTTTTAAAGCTTATTCCCCAACCTTCTGAAACATAATACATTTCCCTGATGGTAGCGGTTTTTTCACGGGCTACAAGATCTTTACAAAAGTTACCTACATAAACCATTTGGCCCAATTTTCTAATCTGTTTCACATTACCTAAAGATCTCTTTCCGTATCTGTCACCTAATACATAGTATCTTTTTGCATCGTCATAAACAATGTTTCCAGTACCTCTAGAAGGAACTCTAATGGAAGGGACTTTCTTTTCCTCAATTTTTTCGATAATTTCTTGGCCTAAACCTGTAAGCTTATTAAGAGTGTATTCTTTTCTTACTTCTTTGTGTGATTTGCCTTCCTGTTCAACCTTAGTCATCTAATCACCTATTCTTCTAGCTCCTCATCTTCATCTTCTCTGAAGCTGTCTAATGTTGAATTTTCACCTTTGACGGTGTGTCCGAATTCATCAACTTCTTCCATGATGATTGCATCAAGTTCTTCTTCTTCCTCTTCCTCTTCAACTTTTTCTCCAAGTAATTCAGCAAGCGCTCTTTTTGTAACTTTTGCTAAAACTTCATGATATTCTGGGACTCCAGTTTCTCCAAGTTTTGCAGCTTCTTCGATAATTACAGGAACGTATTCTTCAAATACTTTTGAACGTTTTTCTTTTTCTTTCGCTGCTCTTTTAGCCCTAATGTGCTTTTGAAGTTTACGGGCTAATTTCATGGTTGATTGTCTGATTTCGTGAACTATTTCAGGTTCTGGAGATACACTTTGTTTACCTGTTGAAAGATAAGGCACTTGTGTTGAGATAATATTTACGAATAATGTTAATGGTGTATTGTCCATATCTTTAAGTCCATAACGTTTCCAATCAATGCTTTTAAGTGCTTCTGTAATAGCACAGCTTCCGGCATCGAAGGTTAATGGAACTCTGTTTGCAAATCTCATGATTTCGGATTTTCTTTGTTCGTTCACAACTCTACCAGCATCTCCTCCGTATGCAAGCCCTGCTTCAATAATGAATGATACACCTCCGGCATAAGTAACCGGTTTTCTTGTTATTGTAGCTACAAATTCAGGTTTTAGAATTTGTTTCATACCTTTTTCAATCTGATCTGAACCGATTGGTATGAGTCCGTCGGTTGGAGGAGCCATGAATTTCATTTTCTTAAAGCATTGAACGATAGCTTCCGCTTCCTGGAAAGTCATGTCTTTTGGACGTTTGTTCATGTCGATTCCGGTAAGTTCAGCGATTTCATCAGCTCTTTTATTGGACATTCTTGACATTGATGAAGTTAGCATACTTTTATATCTTCTGCTGTCGGTATTTTTAGCCATTGTCATTAAATCGTCGGCACTTACACCTTTAGGGTGTGGCAGTACTTCTTTTGGTTGTACTGGAACAACATCTGCTGCTCTTTTGAAGATATATTTGTGTCCTGATGGGTCTCTGAAGGTAATTTTTGCATGAGGGTTTCCAATCATGGTTCTTCTGATGTATTCAAAAGCACCTTGTTCTGCAAGAGAGTAGGAAACATCTTTGAATTGCAATTCAATACATACTCCAGTACTTTCTCCAACATAATCTTCTCTTTCCATTAAAATTCCGCGGTTGTTTTCAACATCCATCTGGAATTTCATTTTTACCCCTTTAATTTCATCTCCTTCTTTGTAACATGAAATTACACGTGCAGGTTTACCTGTAGTCATTTGTGATAGGAGAACACAACCACTACAACCTAAACCTTGTTGTCCTCTTGATTGGATGTTTCTGAATTTTGATCCTGCAAACATCATACAGTATACTTGCATTACATAATCCTCAGGAATTCCAGGTCCGTTATCCTTATGCCTTAAAATGTAATGCTCTTTGTCAACACGTTTCAACTCTATGTCAATATCAGGCAATATTCCAGACTCTTCACATGCGTCAAAACTGTTTGTAATTAATTCGTGAAAAACAATAGTTAATGAACGAATTTTACCGGTAAATCCAAGCATCTGCTTGTTTTTTCTAAAGAACTGGGATGGGGTTAATCTTTGAAAATCCTCTTCCCAATCAAGTCCTAATTCTTGTTGAGCCAAAATCTTTTCCTCCTTTAAATAATATATGTTTAAATTTATTATAGTTAGTATACTTAAATCAAATCAGAGAGCATTTGGAAAGTAATAATTATACAGTGCCCTGCCTAACTTGTTTAAATATGTGGTAAAATAATAATTTAAAAACATGTAAAAAATATAGTATTTGTACTATGTTATCTATATATGGTGGTTAAAGTATATAATAGTTTGCAATTACTAATGTAATTTTTATAGTTATCTTTCATTAGAATTGTTGTGCTTGTGTAATATTTATTTGATATGTAAAAAATCAGCCAAAAAAATTAGGAGTAGGAGGTACTTGCCCCCTAATAATCGTTTTCATCAAATTCGATTCCGTCTTTGAATTCGATTTTATCGTCTTCAATTCCAACCAAATCTTTGAATTCTTTCATTTTTAGAGTTTCCTTTTTATGCTCTAGGAATCCATAAACTGATTTGTGTCTGGAACCGTTTAAAATCATTTCAATTGCTTCTTTTGCAATCATGATGTTGTCCATTTCACCTATTAATGAAACGGTTTTTCCATAGACTGCCATGTCAACTTCAGCCATTTCCATAATTATTTCACGTGTTTTCCCGTCTTTTCCAATAATTCTGCCTTTGTGTCTTGCAAGGGCTTTTTTTGATTTTCCTATGTATAAAGGTAGGCTGATTACTTCAAGATAAATGTCATCACTAACTAATTTAAGTGCAACTTCTGGATTAAATCCACGTGCTACTGCTTTAACAATATGGTTTGCATTCCATACTCCTAATGGATCTTCCATGTTTTCTCCAGGTGTGATATAAACTGTGCCTTCATCACTATCAATGTCTAGGATGGTTCCGGTAGCTTTTTCAATGGATTTTTTAACATTACCATTGCTTCCAATCAATGCTCCTACTCTATTTTGAGGTATTTTCAAATAATCTGTTTCTGGCATAATATCACCTTTTTTTAGTTAATAATATTTTTTTAATCTATTTTATTTAAGAATTTCTAAAAAAGTGGTTAGATTTTAGAGTTTCATTGTTTTTAAATCTTTGTATTGAAGTTAGTCAGTGAAATTTGGAATTAATAGGGGTTGTATTGAAATGATGTTTAGATTCATGCTATTTTAATTATAAAAGTAAAGAATCAATTTAATTTAGTTTTTAATAAGATTTCTTCACGATTAATTTTGGACTGTGCTTTTTTTATTCTAACCTTTACTTTTTTTCATCAATTTTCAATTTTCTTGCTCATGATTTGCATAAACTTAAATAAAATAATTACATTATTTATAATTGATGGGAAATAATATTTTTAATAATTTGACTGATAGGCATGCTGCTATTACTGATGGTGTTTTTGCAATCGCTATGACAATTCTTGTTTTGGAATTTGCGGTTCCAACCTTTTCGGAAATATCATCAGGTGTTGCTTTGAACGAATATTTTATAAGTTATCTGGCACCGTCTATTTTAATATATTTCATAAGTTTTTATATTGTATATAATTTCTGGGAGAACACAGTCATTCTTTTTAATTTTAATAAAATAAACTATGGTATATTAACACTGAATATGCTTACAATGGCTTCTGTTTGTTTAATCCCATTTGCAACAGGATTTCTTTTTAAATTTTACAATTATACTAATGTAAACTTATTCTTTTCATTATTGGTACTTGTTATCAGTTTATTATACATATTGATATTTATATTATTAATTAGGAATAACTTTAAGGGATATTTCGAAAAAAAAGATGAAATAAAAAACTCTCTTCAGGATGATGGGATGGAATTGCCTAATTTAAAATTATACGTTAGGGGAGTCACATTAACATTGTTCTATATCTTGTTGGCGCCGGTTTTCACTTCATTAATATCCATTGTATTGGCATTCGTATCTCCATTATTAAGTGTTCTATCCTTTTTATTGACTTTGCTTTTTGTATTTGTAATTCGTATGAAACGTATTAGCAAAGATAGTCTGGAAAATCTTGATTTGACTGATGATGAAAAAGAATTTGTTGGCAATCTTCGAAAAAGCATTTATGGCGAATGAAGCGATTTGTTGTTTAAATAATTGTATCTAATAAGGAATTCTAATTATCTGTGGATACTTTTAAAACTTAGATCTAATGGGGAAATAGAATCATTAATTTAAATATTTAAATATTTTATCTACATCCTTATCAATAATATCATCATGTGTTGAATTAATATTGATAAACTCATAATCTGAAGCCATTTCATCTAATTCTTCTTTATATTTATTAACTGTACTTAAATAAATAAC
>NZ_CADCJB010000025.1 GCF_902801725.1 uncultured Methanobrevibacter sp.
CGGCAAGGTCATCGGAGTTAAATATCTTGACAACAAGGATGATTTTGAATATATAGGAAAACCATCCGAGCTATTCTTTTAAAATTTTAACTGCAAGGATTCCGCTGAGAATTCCTATGAGTGCACCAATCAAAACGTCGAACGGGAAATGCATTCCGATGTAGATTCTTGAGAATGCTATCACCACAAGGAATAAAATCATTATTATGATTGCCAAGTAGTATTTTTCATAGTATTCCTTTGCTTTTAGGACAATTACGGTAACCACTGCTGCGGTTGTTGCGCTGTGGCCTGACGGAAATGAATTCGGATCAGCAGTTTTGGAAACTCCGAATGAAGTTGGAGGGAGATTTACATTATCCAAAATCATATAAGGTCTTGGCAAGTGGAATGCAAGCTTTAAAACACTTGTTATGCAGAACATGATGATTATTGCAAGCACGATTGTCTTTACAAGCCCATAATATTTTCTTGTATTGAAAATGTTCTGCCGTGTTATGATAAATAGTATCAAAAATAAAATGGCTAGAAATGTAAGCCCGCCCAGATGGGTAAAATTGGGAAGTATCGCATTGAAAACGGGATTGTTCAGGTCATTGTTTATAAAATAAAAAATTTCTGTATTCAAATCCATAGGATATATTTTATTCAATCTGATTAATACTTGTTGTCATTGACAGATTACAAAATATTTAAATAGACTTTAAAATATATCAATTATTGTAGAACTTTTAGGAGGCAAACAAGATGGTTGATAAAAAAGCTCCTGCAGATGGTTGGCCTGTTATCAGTGGTGACTATATTGTAGGAGATCCGGAAAGTCCAGTAGCTGTTACAACTCTCGCTTCTCACATTGAAGCTGAATTGACAGGAGCTGCAATTGCAGGTCCATGTAAAACCGAAAACTTAGGAATAGAAAAAGTAGTTGCAAATATTATTTCAAACCCTAATATTCGTTTCTTAATATTAGCTTTACACGAAAACGGTGCAGATGCAGATAAAAAGAAAATTATTGGAGCAACTGGCGCTATTCCTTTCGTAGAAAATGTTCCTCTCGAAGGTGTTGAAAGATTCCAACAACAATTAGAGATTATTGATTTAATCGATACTGAAGATGTTAGTGCAATTCAATCAAAAATCAACGAATGCGTTGAAAAGGATCCTGGAGCGCTGGAAGAAGAGCCAATTGTTATGGAAGTTGATGAAGAAAACGAAAGAATGGTAATCGTTTCCAAAGACAAGAAAGATAAAAAATAAACCTTTCTTATTTCTTTTTTTTTAAAAACTGAAGATATTTTCACTAAATTACTATTTGCTCTTTTTTTGTTTTTCATTTAACGAAAATCACTATTGTCTGTTAATTGAATTATTCTAAAATTTGAATTTTTTTAAGTTAATTTGGTAATAATTATATACTATTTTAAACACAATTTATATTGGCATGTATTTTTAAGGAGGTTAATTCAATTGAGGAATAAAATGATTTTTGTACTTGTAGTATTCCTGATTGGTATATTCGCCATTTCAACAGCAAGTGCTGCAGATAATCTGACTGATGATGTTACATCTTTTGGCGATTTTGAAACTAACGGTCAGGATATTGCTGCTTCAAATAATGTGTCTGGGGAGGCTATATTGCAAGCAAGTGATTCAAACATAAGTGAGGATGAATGTGTGAATGTTTTGGGTGTTGATTGTAATGATTCAGTAATGTCACAGGATTTCAACGAAACTGTTCTTGAGAAAACCTATGCGGATGTTTATATGAAGTCCATTACAACCCGATATAACTCCGGAAAATACTTTGATTTGGGATGGTCTGGATATTTTGACGGATATTTCAAAGTTTATAAGGGAGGCCATCTCTATCATAGCGAATACCTTTCAGGATATGATGAAGACAGGGAATGGAGCCTGAATAAAATGTCTCCTGGAACATACTCTGCAAAAATGATTACCTATAACGGCATCACCCTTGGAACAGCTAAAATCGTTATAAAAAAATCATCAAGTAGGATTTCAGTCAAATCTTTCAGGGCAACTGCAGGATCTGCATTCTACTGTTATGCTTATGTAAAGGACAGATATAATGGTGGAGGTTATGACGGGGGTTCGGTCTACTTTAAAATAAATGGCAGAATCTATAAGGCAAATCTAAAAAAGGGCGTTGCCGTTGCAAAAATAAGAATCCCAAATAAGATCAAGACATTTACTTGCAGGGCAACTTTCAGGGGAGGTCAAAATGTTTTCGGCAGCTCAACTACATTTAAAATGATTGTTAAAAAGAAAACACAATCAAGATATAAGATTATAACCACTACTGCCAAAAGCTACTGGATTAAAAAACGCTCCGGAAGTTATGTGGTTGCAACAAAAATCTGGGATATGACTGCTGGTTTCATGGCTCCGTATAAGTATATTGACACAACTCTTTATAAAAACGGAAGGCAGGTCATAAACACCAAATATTATGTAAATTACTGCGTTAATGGAAAATGGACTGGATGGGTGCAGTATGGTACTACATCAACAGCACATCATAGGCATGCAGTAGCTGACGGCGCAAGGGTCGGTCTGATTAAAGTTAGGTTTGTTCGTGTATAGATTCATTTCAAATTTAAACTTGGGTTTGGATTTTCCTTAAACCCTCTTTTTTTCATGTGAGCACCGTTTCACAAAACAATTTTTTTGCACTTTTTAGAAAAAGATAAACTTTAAATATAACCTACACCAAATTAATTATTACGGCCGAAATAATTTGTACTTTTAAAAAAAGTATACTATAAAATCGGTAAGTTTATATACTATAAGAGCATATGTTAATATGCGAATATGTACTTTTACCAAAAAAGTACTAGTGAAATATCATGTATATTTCCAAAAAAGATATCATCATTGTTCACATGTTTTATCTTTTAAGGTGAATTGAAAAAGTAGAAGGAAATGATAATATGGATGGGATAATAAACAAAAGTGAAAACGTAATCAACTGGTCTGAAAAAGTTAAAAATCTCGATGACAACATCAGAAGAGAAATCGGAATCGAAGGGGAAAACGAGGCCAAACACATTTTAATCAAGGTCCAAACCAAATCCTCAGAGTCAATCGAACCGGCATTCATCGTGTCTGAAGATGATACATTTTTGGATTTGTTTGTCCTCTCTCCGCAGGGCTCAGGCATAATTTCAACTGCGGTCCTGAAATCCAACATTCAAAGTGTTGGAGTGATAGGGGGCGTGGCTGCCGAGAAATTGGATCCAAGCGAGATTCCTGAAGATGTAGAAGAGGACGACCTTGGAGGATTATACCAATAATCCTTTTTAAAGATTGCCATGAAACGACGAGGAAAAAACAACAGAAGGAATAGGAACAACGAATATTATAATAGGGAATTGTTGCTCAACAAAAAGATAAGGCAGTTTCAAAACGACTACTACAATCTCTCCAAGCCTCCACTGCCTGAAGAGTATCGGCAGATGGATATGCTGAGAAGAGATATCAAATATCTCCTGAGACTCCAGGAACACCAGGTCTGGAGAAAGTCTTTCAACCGCAAACATGCTTATTTCGACCAACTCACCCTATTCAAGTCAATGTACATGCTGTGGAAAAGAACCACCTTTTTCACCTACATTGAAGAATACCATAATGTACCACACCACATTGCACTTTGGGCAAAAACAATAGGTGCAAAAATGGTTCCGAACGGAGTGTTTGGAACCTAATCTTTTATATTTTAAAAGATAAAAATAACCACAGAGGCTAAAATATGAACAGAGTAAAACTCGGTGATATTGCAGAAGTGATATCCGGTCTTTCATACCGAAGGTATAAGGATGAAGGCGACAGGACTTACGAAGTAATTGTTCAGAGATCCATTAAAAAAGATGGTGTTCTGGAAGACTTTGAAAAAATGAACCTTAGGGAGCCAAAATCAAGATATTTCACAAA
Organism: uncultured Methanobrevibacter sp.; assembly: GCF_902801725.1. Classification (GTDB taxonomy): domain Archaea; phylum Methanobacteriota; class Methanobacteria; order Methanobacteriales; family Methanobacteriaceae; genus Methanocatella. The sequence continues at coordinate 3,952 of NZ_CADCJB010000025.1, forward strand.
ATCCGGTGACATATTGATGAAAATGCCATATCCGTATGACGTTGTTTGTATTGGCCAGGAAAATCTGGTTGTTAGTGACCGTATAGCCATCATCAGACTCACCAAAAACCACAACCCCTCATTTATAGCTCATCTTCTTACAAATGCTCATGTAAAAAAGCAATTGCATGAGCTTGGAAGTACGGAAAGGATACCTCATACATCACTTAAGGAAATCAAAGAACTGGAGCTTGTTCTCCCCGATAAAAGTACTCAAAACAAGGCTGCAGAGCTGCTCGATGCAATCAATGAAAAGATAGCTAACGACAGAAGGCTTCTTGAACACGACCAGAACATGAAGGAAGGAATTTTGAATGAACTGTGGGGTGATGAAAAATGAACAGGTCATTATCCAGCAACAGAAAAATATTAAACATTCTTTTAAGAAAGGGGAAACGTAAAAATACATCTCCCCGTTTCGGATATTTCATACTCTATGCATTCCTTTACAAATACTTATCAGACAAACTTAAAAATCACCTTATTGAGTGTATTGAAGGAAATGAAACCGATTTGGAAATGTTTTATATGACTGAAGAGGGAATTCAGGATCTGAGGGAATGGGCTCTTAATGATTTGGGATATTTCATTGAATCTCACTCAGCCTACATCGACAGGTTCATATCCGACAAATTCATTGAGGATATTTTTTCTCCTGAATTTTTCACAATACTTAGAGATAATATAGTATTCGCCCCAAACAACCCTGCACAGGATTACTTCAATAGAATAACTGAAATATTGAAGGGGGAAATACGATTCTACAGATTTGGCTTTGATGAAGATTTGAATTCATTCATGAGCAATTATCTATTTACCCTGTCAAAGTTCGATATTGGCGAAAAAAATTTCACCTACGCTCAGGTTTATGATGTAATTGCTTCTTCAAGACAAATCAGAATGTCAACAACTCCAGAATACATTTCAAATCTAATAACTTCCATTGTAAAATCCCAAAAGAACATTATTGGGGATGCCTACGATCCGTTCATGAAGGACGGTTCCATACTGTTCAAGTTATACGGTGACTATCCTCTTTCAAGGGTCTGCGGCAAGGAAGATAATGAGCTTTACTACTATTACTCATTAATCAGGGCATTCATAGAAGATGTCGATTTCACCAATATCTCACTATATGAGGAGAACGCCATTAAATCAATGGCTGTCGATTCCAGACTATTTGATGTAATTGCATCAAAAGTTCCAAACCGCTTCAATGACTATTCTAGACTCGCTCTCAAAAGTCAAAGTATTGAAATTCCTCATGAAGGTAAATCAGACTTCAAAGAGGCTTTGCTTTCCAATTTTGATATGGATAAGTTGAGTGATGATGATGAGGCTCTTAAGGCGTTGAAGGTTTTGGAGGAAAAATATTATGAGATAGAGAAAAAACAGATGGTTTCGTTTACTGGCGAATATGAAAGCCTTTCTGATAGCGAATTTTTGTTTTTAATCAATATGATTAATTCGCTTAGGGAAGATGGAATCATGCTGGTGTCACTTTCTCAAAACTTCCTTTTTAAAAGTTCACTTGCGCTTTTGAGGAAGTTTCTAACTTATGAAAACAACTACATTGATGCAGTCATTTCACTTCCCGAAGAGCTTGGAAGATCAGTAAGGCCAGAAGTTATTATCTTGTTTAGAAAAGACAAAAGAAATGATGATATTGTGTTTATTGACCTTTCCAAAAAGTATGGTGCAGTTCCATCTGAAAATGCATTTCCTGGTCTCTTCAAGCGTAATCTGATTCTTGATGATGCTACAACAGATAAAATTATTGATGCAATTAACAACCGCAGGGCAGTTGACAAATTCTCAGAGATTGTTTCAATAAGGGATTTAATGAAAAATGATTTCAATCTGGCTGTTTCAAGATATGTTGATACATACGATGGGGAGTTCATAAGACTCAAGGATTTGGTCAATGACAAAAAAATGATTGATAAGGAAATGGACAGGTTGAACACCAAAATCAATGTTCTTCTTGATGATTTGAATATCAGATAACATGAAAATTGCAGTCTACATCTGTCAGTGTGTATTTTTGATTCTATTGGGTTGCAATGAGGGTTGTTAGATTTATAATCAGTTTAAGTGCACTTTCAATTATACTAGTCGCCGTAAAATTAATTACTGGAATTATTACAGTAAGTGCTGTTATGGGCATCTATTTGCCAAAAAACAGATATATTGACCATCGCCCAATACTAATGAGGAATATGCTCATGACTCATTTTGAAATCTGAATGTATTCTGAAGTATGATGGATTATTATGTATTTTAATTACTATATGGATACGATGAGTAATGTACTTTAGAATTTCAATTTATTGATAATCCATAATGCCATTATGACAGTAATGGGTATTGGCATATTTTAAATTAATGTAAAATCAATGTCTTTTTGGTGTTAAAAAATGTTTAAAAAGAGAAAAAGATGTAGTAGATTAGATTCTACTAACTTTAATTAAAGATTCAATAGGCACATCTTCCACTTCTGAAAGTCCTGCTTTGTCGATTAGGACAACTACACAGAGTGGGTCTCCACCTAAATCCTTTACGGTGTGGATAACTTCTCGTACTGTCTTTCCGCTGGTGATGACGTCATCTACAATAACGACCTTTTTGCCTTCGACTGTTCCAAAGTTTGTACTGATTGTTCCTTCATCATCAAGTTCTTCAGAGGCCTGTCTATGCTTTTGAGGGTGGAATATTGCAAGTGAAGTGTCAAGACCAGTCATATCTTCCAGCAAGTCAGCCATCATTGTAGCAAATGGAACTCCGCTTACTGCAATTCCGCAAACAACTTCGGCTTCACCATGAATAAGAGTCATGTCGCTTAATGCACTGGAAACATATCTTAAACGTGCAGCATTTCCTCCGATGCTTTTCCAATTAATTGCAAAATCAGTAGGGGCATCAGATTTCACTTCAGTAGCTTTCTGCAAGGTCAACCATCTTGCAGTGTCCATACTTACATTTAGTTCATCTGCAATTTCACCGGTTGTAAACCCGTGTTGTCTGAGTTCTTGAGCTTTTAGAATTAATTTTTGTTTCACTTATCTCACCTATTCAAGTTCGTTTAAACTAATCGGTCTGTGTTCTTTAGATGACTTGTTAGCTGCAATAACCATTTTGAGAGCCTTAAGTCCATCTTCACCTGTAATAACAGGTTCTTTTTCTTCAACAACTGATTTGAGGAATGATTTTAATTCGCCTTTGAGGGGCTCTTCATGTTTGATTTCAATATCTTGAGCAAATTTACCGAATACTTCGATGCTCTGTTGGATGTAGTCAACAGAAATGATTCCTGCGGTTCCGGTAAGTTCCAGTTCTCTACGTTTGTATGGAGTCAGCCAGTTCACTTCAATAATTCCTGTAGATTCGTTATCGAAGCTTACCATGATTTCAGCATGGTCTTCAAATTCACTGTCGTCAAAGCTGCTGTTCATTGTTCCGTAGACTTGAGTGATGTCCTCTTCAAAGAGGTAGTTCATGATGTCCAAATCGTGTATAGCCAAGTCGATTGATACTCCGACATCCTTTATTCTTGGTGGGAGTGGACCCACTCTTTTTGCAAAAGCGGATACGATGTCTCCAATAACTCCGTCATCAATAAGCTCTTTGGCTTTTTGAACTGCAGGATTGAATCTTTCAACGTGTCCTGTTGCAAGGATTACTCCTGCCTCTTTGGCAGCTTCAATCATTTCTTCGGCTTCGGTTAATGTAAATGCAATAGGCTTTTCAACCAGAATATGCTTTTTATGCTTTATTGCTTCCATTACTACGGCATGGTGGAAGGTGGTTGGCACACAAACACTTACAACTTCAATGTCTGGATTCTGAAGCAGTTCACAATAGTCCGTATAACCTTTTGCACCATATTTTTTCTCAATTTTTTTAAGCGCCCTTTCACTGACATCTGAAACACCAATCAAGTTTGCTTCTTCAATTTTATGGTATACACGAACATGGTTTTCACCCATTGCTCCTACTCCAATCACTCCTACGTTTACAGTTCTCAATTTAATTCCTCCGTTTAAACATAATCCTCGAAAAGTTTTCCAATCTTTTTGCCAAGATTTACAGCATCCTTGATGGAACCCTTTTCAGTTTGCTCTTTAAGGATTTCTCCATCCTTAGTTAATAATATTGAATAAATATTAAATTCTTTATCATTCATACGTGCTATGGAGCCGATAGGCCATTGGCATCCGACACCTAGCTCTTCAAGCACTTTCTTTTCTGCAAATACTTCCTGCATTGAAACATAGTCATTAAGTTTGGAAATTTTTTCCTTCACGTCAGAGTCTTTTCTGGTAATGATTGCCAAAGCTCCCTGTCCAGCCGGTGGGGTAATGTAGTTGAGTGGAAATACGGTTTTGATGTATTTTGTTAGGTTCAACCTTTTAAGTCCTGCTTCTGCCATCAGTGTGGCGTCAAGGTCGCTTTCAAAAACCTTATTGATTCTGGTTTCAATGTTTCCTCTAATCGGTTTTAGTTCAAATTCCTTTTCGTAATGGTTGCAAAAAGCCTCTCTTCTGAGACTGCTGGTTCCAAGCTTTGAGCCAGGTTCCAATTCGTCCCAACTTTTTTCAGAAATAAGTACTTCATGTGGGGATTCACGTTTCGGAACGGCTATAATCTCCAAGTCTTCATCAAGCTCAGTAGGCAAATCCTTAAAACTGTGAACTGTAAAATCAACTTCCTCCTCGAGAAGTGCAATGTCCAGTTCCTTGGTAAACAGGCCCTTGGAATCCATATTGTACAATTGTGAGGTTGTGATCTTATCGCCTTTTGTTTTAATAATTTCAATGTCAATTGTTTCTTTGGTTAATTTTGATAAATCTGCACATACTTGCTTGGTTTGCGCCAAAGCCAATTGACTGCCTCTAGTTCCTACAATCATTTATTGTCCCCATATTTAATTTTTTCATTGTTATTAAAGTATAACTTATAACAATTTTTACATTGTTAATTTTTATAATTAATAATAATTAAATGTTTCAATTTTTTCTAGTAATTACTGGAAAAATCATCTTTGTGAAACTTTGCTGTAATCTGATCTGTAGATAAAAAGAAGATTTTTGCCGTCTTTCACTGCCAAATCATAGCAGTCATTACAGCTTTCAATAAATATATGTGATTTTGATGTTTTTTTAGATATGGAACGACCGACGTCTCCAGTGAGAATAAGGCTGCATTCAAGGGTGTCCAGAAATGCGGTCACCTTCTCCTCATCGATTTCTTCACAGGTGATTCCATAGTCTCCCCCAACGGCCACATGGTAGTCATCAAGATTTTCAATCATGTTTATGGATTCCTTTATTGCCTGCGTATTTATTCCAGGATTTATTTCTTCGATGACAATATTGTTTCCAATCATTTTCTTGTTGGTTCGTCCGGTTATCCCTATATATTTTTCAAGGCCTTTTATGATCTTTTCATGCTCGATTTCAAGACAGATTGAAGTTAGGACAACACCTAAAACATTGGATACGTGATGAGGTCCTGGAGCAAATGTCTTCACACTGATTTCACCGCTTTTAACATTTCCATTTATTGTTTTGACATTGCTGTAGATGATGTCGATTGCTGTCTCGTCAAGACTGTATGAAACGTCTTTGACATAAAGATTGGCATTTTCATCGCTTAGTGAAAATGTATTGGCTTTCTGGTGTTTTATGTTTGAGTAGTACTTGTCGAAACTTTCCTTTTGGCAAACCACGGTATTGCACATGAATATTTGTGATTTTGCCCTGCTTGCGGAGCTTCTGTTTTTTGCAATAGGATAGTCCTCGGCAATGTTTGTCAAAAGGCCCACATCCCCTATGCCGCATGCTCCAAGAGAACTTTCAAAAATGGCTGATGAGTACAGCTCATCATTCACTTCACCTGGTGCCATCGAACAGATTGGATTTGAAACCTTGTGTGCCAGGTCAATAGTTTCCTTGATATTTGCAGGAGTTATGGAGATGTCTTTTTTAAGGATGAGCTCCTTTTTGTCATTGTATAGGATTGCTCCGAGGCTTGAGAGAATCAATGGATTTTCATCAATAAGAATTTCCTTCAGCATGAATGCTGAGCTTGTCTTTCCCTTCACGCCGGTGATTTCAATTTTTGCAATATCTCTACCCCAATCCTCAAGAAGTTTTCCAACTGCTTCGTGGTGTGTCATGAATGTGTAGTTCAAATCAGGATTGTATTTCCTGATTTCATCTGATGTTAAAGGAAGATGAACAGGGGCGATTACGCATATATCTCCTTTAAGTTTGGCCAAATCGTCAAAGTCTATGACATCTATGTTATAGACTTCCATCATCTTTGAGTCAATTGTGTTAATGGTATTGTATATGTCGACTGCGTGAACAGTCTTGCCCTTTTTTGCAATGCTTACCGCAATCTTTACGCCGCCATGGGTCAGGTCAACTACCAGATAATGCATATTAGCACCAGTCGCCCTCTTTGTTAATTCCACCTTCTCTTAATTTCTCTTTTACCTTTTTGTAGAAGTACTTGGTGGATGTACGAATCATGTAAACATTTTTGTCGGACTTTTTGAATTTGATTTCCTCTTCATATTCTGCTTCTTCGTTGCGCTGACCATCCATTACAAATACTGCGCTCTTACCTTTCTTAAGCAATTTGACGGTGATTTCACTGTTGTCTGATACGATGAATGGTCTTGCTCCAAGTTTGTACGGACAGATAGGGATGATAATGAATCCATCAACCTTCGGATCAACAATCGGACCTCCAGCAGACATTGCATATGCTGTAGAACCACTCGGTGTTGAAATAATCAGTCCATCTGCTCTTACCTCTTCAATAATTTCTCCATCTACTTTGATTTGGAAATGAAGCATTTTTGCAGGCTTTTCAGTCATTATGACTACCTCATTCATTGCGGAGTAGTGGTGGTTTTCGTGGGATACGACAAGTTTTGACCGTTTTTCCTTATAGTAATTTCCGCTTAAAACGTATTCAAGTGCTTCAAATGTGTTTTTGGATTCAATTTCTGTTAAAAATCCTACTGTTCCCATGTTGATACCGAATATTGGTGTTTCGTCCTTCATTTTCGCCTGTGCTCTCAGGAGTGTTCCATCTCCTCCTAGAACTATTGCCATATCACAGTCGAAGGCGAAAATGTCCTCTGCAATCTGTTTATAATCGATTTTGAAGTTGATGTCATCAAGCAGATGTGCAATGTCTGGATAATCCCTTTGTGTCTTTTTTATAATTTTGCTTAGGTCAGGATTTTCCTTAAGGTCCTGGAGTTTCTTAGCCAATCTTTTTTCAATGACTACCTCCCTTCCGTTTATGAGTAGATAATCAATGATTTTTGCTGAAAATAGTATTGAACGATTCTGATCGATTCTTCCGACGATTCCAATCTTTCCAATGAAGTCTGTCTGGTTGTCATTCAGGGTGTCTATCATTTGTTTGTGGAGGATTTTGTTGTTTGCTGCGATTACTATTGTCCTTTCGTGGATGCTCAATTTGTTGTTCAGCTTTTCACCATATTTGTCAGTGATGATTCCTCCGGCTTCTTCAAGAATTAGCTTTGATGCCGCAATATCAATTATTCTACTTCCCCTAAGGTCGATAAATGCATCGTATCTTCCGCTTGCAACGTAGGATATTTCAAGAACTACACTTCCAAGCACCCTCATTCTTCTTGCGTTGTCGACAAGCTGTGATGCGGATGATGTTCCGCTTTTTGTAAATCCTCCGAGGGTGATGTCGCTGAAATTCACGATGTTGGTTGGATGCACTTCTTCGTTGTTGAGCCAGCAGCCTTTTCCTTTTTCAGCTTCAAAGAAGTTACCGTTTCCGAAATTGCTGATGAAACCTAATTCAACATCATTAAGGGTAGCAAGTCTTCCTTTAGGCACACTTGCAACGGCTATTGAAATTCCGAATGCGGGTATTTCCTTGATTGCATTGCTTGTTCCGTCAATAGGGTCAACCAGAAATATGAATTTTGGCCTTTCATCATCTTCAATATCCTCTCTTCTAAGTTCATGAGTTAGGCTGATACTTCTTTTTGTTCCTTTTCCTAATTTTAATTCTCCAATTTCTTCACTTATGATGTATGATAATACTGGAGCATTTTTCAGGATGTTAATGACTTTTTCTTCAGCAACAATGTCTATGAATGATGTTGGTGTTCCGTCGGCACCTATCTTTACCTTTTCACCGGATTCAGGTTTTCCAACATATGGTCTTATTGCTCTGCTTACTTCTTTTATGATTTCATATGAAAGATCTGTTGCAATCTTCTTATCTTGAGCATCCATGTTATTCCTCGATTATTTCATCTTTCAGATACACGACTGATGCGACTACTGATGCAATATTTTCAACAGTTGTAGTGGATGATTTGACAATCAGGTCATTGATTTCGACTCCACGCTTTTCCATCATGTATCTGACCATAAATTCAGCTTCCTTTTCCAGGTTTTCTATGTTTTCATTGGTTCCGGTTGTCTCTACTACACAACCCAATTCGTTTCCAATAGCTACTGCAATGACTGCCATTATTTTATCGCCAGGATTATCTGATGTGATTTCTGATAAAACACAGTTCACCATGCTGCCTGCCTTAAGTTTAGGCAAATTACAAATCTTTGCATTGCCTGCAAGCATGCTGGATACTTTTATAAGGTTCACATCTCCAATTCCGGCATCACTCAATGCATTGTCAAAAGCATTCAGTTTTGTTGGACCTTCATCTTTTCCACATACTATAGCTATCTTCATAATATCACTATTTTTAATATTTGTCATTTTATATAATAAAATATTTTGAATATTTGTCGTTCTGGTGTAAATTGTTTTTGGTGAACTTTCTTTCCGAGCTATGAAATGATGTTTATATCGAATACTTTATATAAAATAGAAAATATAGTTAATACTAATCTAATAATATTCCTTATTATAAGATTATAAAAACCGGTTTTTATTTATGGAGGAAAATTAATGTCAACAAAAGTTGTAGAAATTAAAACATTAAAAGTTGGAAAGTATATTGTTTTAGGCGGAGAAGCCTGTAAAATTATTAGTTACACTACTTCATCTCCAGGTAAACACGGAGCAGCAAAAGCAAGAATTGAAGCTGTAGGTGTATTCGACAACCAAAAAAGAAGTCTCGTAAAACCTGTAGATAACAAAGTAGATATTCCTATTATCGACAAAAGATTAGGTCAAGTTATTTCTATCCAAGGTGACAATGTTCAATTGATGGATATGGAAAATTATGATACCATTGACTTACCAATGCCTGAAGACTTGAAAGATGACATCGTTGAAGGTATTGAAGTTGAATACATAGTCGCTTTAGGAAACATGAAAATAATGAGAACCAGAGGATCTGCTTAAGTCCTCTCATTATTTTCCTTTTTTAGATAAATTATGCTTTTAAATACATACGAACCGTGGAAATTCGCATTTTCATCTGAAAATGAGGATATCAAAAAAGATTCATATGGGATAATCGGAGTTCCCTTTGATAGTACTACTTCTTATCACTCCGGTGCACGTTTAGGACCAATTGTTGTAAGAGAAGCTTCATTTGGTTTTGAAAAATACAATACTGTTTTTAACAAGGATTTGACAACTACCTTTTATGATTTCGGTGATGTCAATGTGGTTCCTGGAAACTGCGAAAAGACATCTCAAATTGTTGAGGATACTGTAAACGAACTTTTTGATTTGGAATTGAAGCCTATTATAATTGGTGGGGAGCATTCAGCATCCATAGGTGCCATTAAGGCATTATGCGAAAGATATTCTCGACTGACTGTAATTCACCTTGACGCCCACAGGGACCTTGCATTTGAGTTCATAGGCGAAAAATACTCTCATGCATCCGTAATGAGAAGGGCTCATGAAATGGGTGCAAACCTGGTTCAGATTGGAATAAGATCATCATCTCTTGAGGAAGAGGAGTTCGTAAAGTCAACATACAACATTCAAACATTCAAGAACAAGGATGTCCATAAGCATATGGATGCAATAGAGTATTACCTGACAAATATTGATGGGCCTGTCTATCTTTCAATAGATATGGATGTATTCGACCCGGCTATTGCGCCAAATGTTGGAAATCCTACTCCTGGTGGATTGATGATGCATAACATCGAAGGAATCCTGAAAACAATATGTCATAAGAATGTTGTCGGATTGGATGTTGTTGAAACTGCCAGCGATAGATTGGGAGATGCAACAGCAGTTGTTGCAGCTAAGATAATCTATGACTTTTTAACTCTGGTGGAATAATTATTTAACTTTTGTTTTTCAGATTATATATTATGAAAATAAAAGGTTCAATATTAATTGAAACAATTTTTCTTCTGATCGCATTTTTGATATACTTTGTTTCTGGAAATGTGTTTTTCATATATAATTTTGCTTTTATCGGAACTGCAGTAGCAGTTGGTGTGCTTTTTACTCAAAATGGACACAAATTCGGTCGAAATATCATAATGCTTGCTGTCGGATCATATCTGCTAATATATGTTGGAATTTTGGGCCATGAAAATCTTCTGATTTCTGGATTTTGGTATTATCTGTTTTTGGGTGTTTTTGAAGCTGCAGTAGTTCATTATTTGATTGCTAAAATTGCAGGACCATTCCTATTCGGCAGGGGGTGGTGCGGATACGCCTGCTGGATTGCAATGATATTGGATTTGCTTCCATATAAGACTCCTGTTAATGGTCGGAAAGACTGGGGATACATTAGATATGTGCTGTTTGTACTTGTACTTGTTTTTGTTTCAGCATTGTTCATATTCAAGGTAAACCGTATAGATATGATCATGTTTTACATGTTCATCATAGGAAATGCTATCTACTATATTGTGGGGATACTGCTGGCATATTACCTGAAGGACAATCGTGCATTCTGCAAATATGTCTGCCCAATCACAGTATTTTTAAAAATGTCAAGCTATTTTTCACTTTTAAGGGTAAAAGTCGACAAGAATAAGTGTAATGAATGCGGCAAATGCATGAAAAACTGCCCGATGGATGTTGAAATACTGAATGATTCCCGAAGAAGGGAAAACGGAACTGAATGCATATTGTGTCTCAATTGTGTAAAGGATTGTCCGAAAAATGCAATAAAAATATGATTGTTAATCGGATAAATGAAATTTCAAACATTTGAAAATAAAAGCAAAAGATATGAAAGATTTGCTGATGAAAATAATCCTGCAAGTAAAATTGACAAATTAAAAGAATTATTGGGCAACGAAATCATTGATGATGAATTCAGTAAATTGAAATCTGAAATAATAAATGAGTGAAGAATGAAGCATATATAATTTAGTTTATTTATTTTGAAAAATTCACTAGGTTTTTCATGTCACTTTCTGGTTCTGAAATGTTATTGTCATTTGGATTTTAAGGTTAGGTTGACTATGTCATGAATATCGAATAATTTAATATTGGCGAAATGGACAGAATTTTGGTATTTAATGATTATAATCAAGTTTCATTCTATTATGGATATGGTAATTATCGATTAAACTTAATACAAATTTTCCAATCATGATTAATTATTTGCCTACTTATTGTTTAGGAGTAAATTTATAAATTCAAAAGTTTTATTTTTTTACTATACTATTTATTTTTCTTTTTTCTTTTTTCTTTCAACATAACAATATCATTAAATATCACCAAAAATATAATTATTATATTAACTAAAAAATGGAGCATATTGTTATGAATAAAAGGATTATTGAACTTTCAGGCCATATTATTGATTCAATGGCGTTAACCAAAACAATGGCAATAATTATGGAAAATGGAGGAGAATTTGACATACTGGAAATTGAGGTTGGACGTAAAAAATCAGATGTCAGCTATGCAAAAATTGAAGTTCAGGCGGATTCTTCGAAATTGTTAAATTCCATTTTGGATGAACTTTCCGTTTTGGGTGCTTCAGTTGATGAAATTAAAGAGGTTAATCTTGTTGCAGCCACTAAAGATAAAGTCGCTCCTGAAGGTTTTTATTCATCATCCAATCATGTAACTCACATTTTTTATAATGGAAACTGGATTCCTGTTGAAGACATTGAAATGGACTGTTTGGTCGTCGTTGATGAAGAGGAAAACAGGGCATTCGTAAAGCCAATTGCAAATATTGAAGTCGGAGACAAGATTGTTGTCGGTCTTGACGGTGTTAGGGTAACTCCTCCTCACAGGTCAAGGGATGAACAGCAGGTGTTCGAATTCATGAACAGTGATGTGTCCTCTGAAAAACCTTTGATGAACTTGATTAATGGTATTGCTGAAGAAATGAAGGAAATCAAGGCTAAAGGTGGAAAAATAGGTATTGTTGGTGGACCAGCTATTGTACACACAGGTTCAGGAAAATATCTGGCATCCTTAATTAAGGAAGGATATATCGATGTTATCATGGCGGGAAATGCTCTGGCAACTCACGATATTGAGTCCAATCTTTTCGGAACTTCATTAGGTATTGAAGTGGAAACAGGTAAAATCGTTGCCCATGGCCATACTCACCACATGAGGGCAATCAACAGAATCAACAATTCAGGCTCCATCAGAAAAGCGGTTGAAGACGGAACATTGACTGGGGGCATCATGTATGAATGTGTTAAAAATGATGTTCCATTCGTTCTTGCAGGTTCAATTCGTGACGATGGGCCTCTTCCTGATGTAATAACTGATGTAATCGAAGCCCAAAAGCTTATGAGAAAGTATGCGCAGGAAGTTGACATGGTATTGATGATTTCTACAATGCTCCACTCTATTGCAATGGGTAATCTTCTGCCTTCAAGGGTTAAAAGTATTTGTGTGGACATCAATCCATCCACAGTTACAAAACTGTCTGACAGGGGAAGCGCACAGGTTTTAGGTATTGTTACAGATATTGGTACATTTCTGCCATTGCTTTATAATGCTCTGATGGAGGAGTGAGCTATGTCCTTTACAGCATTTATTCTCGATGTTGTAACAGATTCAATAATGCCGGTAAGAATCTCAATTGAAGATGGCATTTTCAAAGAGGTTACTCCAATCACTGTCACTGAGGGGGAATCAGTGGATATTCAGGGATTGGTTCTTCCAGGTTTTATAGATTCTCATATTCATATTGAAAGCAGTATGCTTACTCCAGCTCAATTTGCTCGAATTGCAGTGCGTCACGGTACTACTGGAGTTGTTTGTGATCCTCATGAAATAGCTAATGTTTTGGGAATTGAAGGTATCGAATCCATGATTGAAAATGCCAAATCAGTTCCTTTCAATTTTAATTTTACTGCACCTTCCTGTGTACCTGCCACTTCATTTGAAACTAGTGGGGCTACTTTGGATTCATCAGATATTGAATATTTGCTTAAAAAGGATGAGGTTGTTGCATTGGGTGAAATGATGAATTTCCCGGGTGTAGTTAATGGTGATGAGGAAGTTTTGAAGAAACTTGAATTGGCAAGAAAATATGGAAAAAGGATAGATGGTCATGCTCCATTGCTTTCCGGCGAGGATTTGGATAAGTATCTTGAACAGGGGATATTAACAGACCATGAATGCACCAATGTATTTGAAGTCATTGAAAAAAAGATGAAAGGCATGAGAATTATGGTTCGTGATGGTTCCTCTGCCAAGGATTTAGATGATCTTTTAGATATAAATGCCAATCAAGAACGAAGTCGTGATGCGGGACAATTGGGTATTATTTATAGGGACATTTTTGAGAAAGGAATATATTCTCCTCTATTTGATTTCATAGTAAGTGATGACAAGCATCCTGATGAGCTTGTTAAGGGTCATCTGAATGTATCAATCAAAAAAGCAGTTGATTTGGGAATTGATATAATAAAAGCCATAAGTATGGTAACAATAAATCCTGCATATTTCTACGGTCTGAATTGTGGTGTCATTGCTGAAGGGGCGCAGGCAGATTTCATAGTTGTAGACAGTCTTTTTGATTTAAATGTTTTAAAGACATATATTGGAGGGAAATGCGTTTTTGATGGTGAAAATGTTTTGTTTGAGGCTCCTGAAATAGAGGCTAAAAATTCCATAAATGCTTCTAAAAAAACTGCAGGCGACTTTGACATACATTATGATGGTGATGAATGTGAAGTCAATGTTATTGAGTGTGTTGATGGGTGTCTGCTGACTGAAAAGATAACTGCAAAGCTGCAGGTCAAGGATGGTGTTGTCCAATCTGATAATGTTCAGGATGTATTGAAGATATCTGTTGTTGAACGTTATGGTTCAAACACTGTTGCAAATGCATTCATTAAGGGCTTCGGTCTTAAGAAAGGTGCCATTGCATCATCAATCGCTCATGACTCTCATAATATAATAACTGTGGGCTATGACTCTGAAATGATGGCTCGGGCAGTTAACAAGGTAATTAAGAATAAAGGAGGAATTTCCGTTGTAAGCGAAGATTTCAGTGACTCATTGGCTCTTCCTATTGCAGGGTTGATGTGCAATGAAGACGCATTTGACGTTGCTGAAAAATGGGGTGATTTGTACGACAAGACAGTTTCTTGCGGATGCAAACTCGAATATCCGTTCATGACAATGGCCTTCATGGCGTTGCTGGTTCTTCCATCAATCAAGATTTCAGATAAGGGACTATTCGATGGGGACAGCTTTGAATTTATGGATGTGATTATCGATTAGAGGTCATAGCCTCTTTTCAAATATTCTTTTTTTATTTCACCCATTGCTTCAATATCTTCTTTTCTTCCAACTTTCAATACGACACGATGTGCTTCTTTAAAATGAATCAGGTACTCTTCTTTTTTTGAATCATCCACCAAATCAAAACGTGTATAATTGGCTAGCGATTCAATCACATATCCGAATCCACGATTAAGTGCATTGGTTTGGTTGTTAATTACAATGTCTGTCACTTCGGATTTAATGACAATTGCCTCTCCCTTCTTTTTGATGGGATCGCTTTGTTTGACCGCTTTAGTTAAGCTAATGACTTTGCATTTAAAATAGGCATCAGCACATTTGAGTGAAAGATTTTCATTGAAATGGTTCTGAGGCAAATTTCCAAGGGTGGAAACTGTAAACAGTTCCGGATTGTGTGTGATGTTAACAACAAACTCCCTTTCACGAATGATGTTTTCCAGAGTATGGCTTCCTTTAAAAATCCTGTTGAGAATTCTGTTTTCACCTGCACAAAGCACACCTATGGGTGCAGCATTTTTGGTCGGACCATCATTGTTAGTAGTGACGATTGTCTCGTATTGCCTACCTTTTTCCATTCCAATTGAAGATAAATTTATTTTCATATTAGCCATTTTTAAAAAACCTTTTTATATCTTGATTAACAATATATTAATTATAATATTTAATTTTAAAGGAGTTTAAGCCATGAAATATAAAATGTATGATGAAATGATGGAACAGCCTGAATCACTGGAAAGGACTTTCGAAAGTGAATGGTCCACAATGGATGAAATTTCAGACATGGTTCTGGATGTGGATAAAGTATATTTGATTGGCTGTGGCAGTTCTATTTCAACTTGTTACAGTGTCAGAGACGCCATAAGGATGTCCAGCACTAATATTAATATTGAAGTTTATACAGGTTATGAATTTTATTATAATAAGAAATTGCAGGAAGGAGAAAGCAGCATAGCTATTTTCACTTCACAGTCCGGTGAAACCGCAGATACTCTGGCATCCCTTAGAAGGGCAAATGAATTCGGTATTCACACAGTTTCAATTTCAAATGAACCGGACAGTTCAATGATTAAAGAAGCTAAAACTCCAATTGTTACAAGATGTGAAACCGAAACAGCCATTTTAGGTACTAAAACCTACATTACACAAATGGCCTGTCTTTATCAAATTCTCTTTAAGGCATCTGACTATGAAAATAAAACTGAACTCCTGGCTGAATTAGCTGAAATGCCTAAAATGCTTGAAAAGCTCTTGGTATCCACTGAAGATGAAAACAAGAAATTGGCTGAAGAGCATAAGGATGATGACCTATTTTACTGTTTGGGAAGCGGTCCGAACTTCGGTCTTGCTTATAAACTTGCAATGACAATGCTCATGGAAGGTGCGATAAAGCATGCCTGTCCTGAATATGCTGCTGAATTCAGACATGGATTAATTGAAAGGGCAGAAAAGGATGTTCCGATAATTATTTTAAGGTCTGATTTGGAATCTGATGAGATTACTCAAAAGGCAATTGATTTTTGTGAAAATCTTGAAGCAAAAGTAATTCTTTTTGATTTGAATGATTATGCTGATGTCGATAAGTTGTTGTCCCCATTCATATTTGTAATTCCTCTTGAATGGTTCGTATATTATCTTGCCCATTTCAACGGCGAAGACCCTGGTGCAACAAGACATATCGGAAAAGTCAGATATTAGATGCGGATTCAATCTGCATCCAAACTATTTTTTTTATAATTTTTTTAGCCATTCTGCAGTTTTTTCTATTCATCTTTTTTTTAGCTTCTCGCAGATTATATCCAAATTATTAATGTCGGAAGTTTTAGTATGATTATTTGTCAATGTGGGAATGTGTCATTTGGATATTTTCAAATGTAGATGTGTTTGTCAAAATTGATGAAAATAATGTGTACTGCCCCGATTATTCAAAAGTCGCATTCAAAAAATCATAGTTGTTAAATGAAAATGTAATTTAAAAAGGTGGATGTGGGATTATTTGAGGGTCAGTTTTTGAAGTATCTTTTGATGATGGAAGTTGGTTATGGTGATGGGATTTGAAACAGTTTATTTCATGTCGGATTTCATTAATGATTTAAATGAGGTTAAAATGTTTTAACGGATGATGGAATTTTCCTAAGACTTAACACCAATGTATAATATGCAATGTGCTTTTCCGTCAGGTGTAAACTCCTTAGGAACAGTACTTTCATAGTCAATATTGAAGTTTCTGTTTATCTTTCCTTTCTGATCTTGCCATACCTCTTTCCATGCATTTTGAGCACAGGTTATAATATCTTCTCCAGAAATATCATATTTGATAAATTTTCCTTCCAAAACTTCATTTTCAAGTTTTTCGAAGAAATCTTTTTCAACTGCAATAACGCTTAAATCATATTCTCCAGTTTCATCACTTTCATAGTTTGAATATTCAGTCACTGGTGAGATACCTTCAATAAGGTCTTGATTTGAATTAAAAAGTAAAGGAATTTTGCCGGATACAATATCTGCAAATAACTCACTAATTTTACCTATTCCCTCAGCATCATTTTTTAATCTGATAGTAACTTTATCTAATTTATATGTCATGAACAAATTTTTTATCAATTATGCTATAAGTAACTATTGAACTGCCATTTGCACACATAAAACAAAAGATGAAACTCCATGAATTCACCACAACAGGAATAAAAACACAAACACAGAATTCAAACTATACACAATCGGATATAACCTAAAAAGAATATACAATGAAATAAACAATAAAAACAACTAAAAATAAGAAAAAATATCAAAAAATCAGAAATGCAAATATTTTATTTCTCTTCCATTTTATATATTAGTTCTTTATTTTCAATGTATTTAACTATTTTAGGAGTATATCTTTTTAGTATAGGGATTTTGTTCATATACTGACTAAAAAAGGTTATATCACGTTTTGTTAAAACTTTTAACATTATTAATGATACAATATAGATTAGACTGCCAATTGTAATTCCTATGATTAAACCAATTAACGTTTTAGGAATTATATAACAAACCACCATTAAAATTAAATTGCAAATTAATACTAGCATTATATTTTTCCAAGGAATTGATATTTTGGTAGTCTTAATTACGAATAGCATTATAATGATCATTAATATGCCTGTGGTTATTGTTGTAGCTATGGCGGCACCTATAATGCCCATTATTTTAACAAAAAATGC
The DNA here is from genome assembly GCF_902801725.1 of uncultured Methanobrevibacter sp. Lineage (GTDB taxonomy): Archaea > Methanobacteriota > Methanobacteria > Methanobacteriales > Methanobacteriaceae > Methanocatella. Next base: position 21,882 of record NZ_CADCJB010000025.1, read on the forward strand.
ATTCAATAAAATATTCATTACAGTACCCAAAAGCAGTATATACATTGGCAATCTAGGATTTCCGGTACCTTGAAGTATGCTGCTACTAATCATGTACACGCTATAAAAAGACATTCCGATTACTAAGATGCTTAAAACTCCTGAACCTGGAGTATAAACTTCTCCAAACAGTAATTGAATAAGAGGCATGCTAAACATGCTTATAATTACACACATTGGAATAACTGTAAGAATGCAATATCTTAAACAGTCTACAACATATTCCTGCAATAATTTTTGATTTTTTAAAACATAAGCTTCTGCTGTTGCAGGAAGCAATACTGTTGAAATTGATAGTGAAATAACTAATGGAATTCTTGAAATAGGATCAGCAGAATTATAAAACCCTACATCCCTAGATAACATAAAAACACCTATAACTAATGTGCCAACATCATAAATTGCCATTTCAGATAATGCAGTAATGGCTACCGGCACTGCAAAACAAATTAACATCCATAATAATTTTAATTCTTCTTTTAAACTCAAATCTAGTGAATCTTCTGAATAGAACATTGGACTGATATATTTTTTATATAATAATACTGCAGTTATGGCTGAAACTATGAAACCAAATGCTCCTCCTAGTACTGCTCCCATAGCATATAATCCGCAATAAACAAATACGACAGCAAAAACAATTGTTGCTAACTGTTCGGCCATCCTATTATATACTGTATATTCATTTTTATAAACTCCTTGAAATGCACCTCTCATAGCCCCCACAATTACACTAAAAGGAGTTATTAGACTAACGGCTCTTAATGGCCATACAACTAGGGGTTTATGAAATATTGCATTTGCAATAAAATCTGATGAAAATAATAGGATAATGCTCAATAATATTGCCATTAAAACCATGAACTTGGTTGCAGTATAAATAACTTGTCGGGTCAATGCTTTTTCATCTTTTGCATTATATTCTGCAACATATTTTGATATTGCTGGAGGTAATCCTCCAGCAGATAAAATTTGGAATATTCCCTGAAACGGTAAAGTTAATCCATATAACCCATATCCTTCCGGTCCGAGCATTCTACTCATTAATAGTCTATTAATGTAACCCCCTACTCTAAAAAGTAAGTTGCCAATTACTAAAATGAAACTATTCTTAAGTACCTTATTAGACATGTTCTTCACTTAATTGAATATATAAAATGTTTATATAACTTTATAAAAATATAATTATATATTTAGTATTTATTTGAGGCTAATTAACTATTTTATGGTAGATGACTATGGATTATAAAAAATATGACATTTTTTCACCAATGGTATTTGTACTATTGGTCATTATTTATTTAATATTTTCAGAAGTGGCATTTCATTATCATTTAAATAAGTTAATCGGTGTTAATCTTTACACAATTGGGCTGATATTCTTAGGAATTGTATTTTATATCCTAGGTATTGTATTATCAAATTATTTTCTTAAGAATAGGGAAATTAATATAAATACTGAAAAAATAGATAAATTTTTCTCGCAACGTTTAGTTTTATCACTGGTAATAATTGGAATACTTCTTCAAATAGTAAATTTGATCTACTTGGGAGGAATTCCATTATTTAGCGGTTATCTTAAAGCACGTGCCGCAACAAGGATATGGTTATTAAGTTATTTGATCTTTTTGCCTTCAATTAATATTCTAATAGCAAAATATGATAACAAAAAGTATTATTTATTGTTTATATTAGGTTTATTGTTGTTTGTATCTACCGGCTATAGAACAACTGCAATAGCTATTGTAATAAGTGTATTAATAACCTTGTATTATACTAAGGATTTGCCTTGGAAATATTTGATATTGTCCATAATTGCCATATTTATACTGCTGTTGGTAGTGGGATATGTTGCAGTCAAATCAATTGAATGGCAAACCTGGTCAACAACTCCAATAGAATTATTGTTTTATAGGGCGGGATATACTTTACAGGTATTGGACCATGCAGCATTTATGCAGGGCAGCACTCATGGTCAATTGTTATATAATACATTGATGGGATTTTTTAAATCTTCAGATCCAAGGGTAATTGTTGGCTCAACAATATTGGGTAAAGCACATTCAACAACCTCGACGATTTTTGGACCTGCATTGTTGGATTTTGGATTATATGCCATGCTGTTACAAATGATTATCTTAGGATTTATATTGAATTTGATTTATAAAGTGCAGATTAATGCCAAGAATATTTTCATTGCATTGTATGCAGTATTGATGGCTCATTTAATAATATGGATAGAAACAGGGCCTACTGATTTGGTCGTATTTTTATTCTATTTAATTTCAATAATCATATTGATTTATGCAGTTAATATAAAAAAGGTGGATAATAAATGAATATCGCTATTATAGCTGAAACATCTCCTGCAAAAGCCTTAATCCCGGTCATTGAAAAAATTGATGCAGATATTTTATCTTTAACTCATAGTGAAGGCGCAATGGAATTATTGGAACCTTACAGTAATGAAATTTTTTCAATAGGTGAAGGCCGGAGGAACACAACAAAGAAAAGAAGCAATTTCACAATCGCCAAGCTGGTTTTAAAAGATACTATCCGCACATATAATGCCTTAAAAAAACATCCTATTGATTTAGCAGTAACATGTGGGAATGCAGGGGATGTACGTAAAGGAATTGCAGCATCAAAAAAATTAAAATTGCCAAAACTCCATATAGAGCAGGATATTTATAACCCAATAGAAATGATAGCCTATGCAGATTTAATTACTGTTCCAAATAAGGTGGCTATGAAACAATTAAAAGAGATGTATGATATTACAAATACTGTAAATATAAAAGGATATCCTCTGGCAGAATATGTGGGCAGAGTTCCAATAGTGGAACCTGAGAAGATATATGATCAGTATCGGCATGATGATTTTTATGTTCTTTTTTTAGGTGGAGATACAAGAGCTTCTGATATTCCCGAAATAATTAAAGAAGTGGAAAAAATAGATAAAACAATATTACTCATTCCATTTAGATTTGAAACATCTGCTATAACCCCTCATATCACTAAAAACAATATTTTTGTTATTGAGGGTCATGTGGATTTAATCAGTTTGATGAACGCTTCACAAGGGGTAATTTATTGTGCCGGAATGGGAGTAACAATTGAAGTCGGCGCTTTGGGAGTTCCTGCAGTAAAAATTTTGGGTTTCCATACCCAACATGCAAGTAATGATTTGGCTCAGGATTTGGGAATAAATGTTGCTTCTACGCAGGATATAAATTATGCTGTTTCCAGGATGAAAAAACCTCAAGGTAAACGTTTAATTAAAAATGGCTGTAAAGCAAGTCTTAAAGTAGCTGAATTAACCACAAGTATGGATTTATTCGACCAAAATTGTGGTGGTCTAAGTAGTTTAAGAAAAATCTGGAACCAGAGAAAACAGTATCGATAAGATACTCTTAATTATCCTTTTTTTTAGTTTTAATTTATTTAAAAGAAGTTGCGGTTAATAATACTATTTTTTAAAAAATTAAGGTTAAGGAATGTTAAAGTGCAATAAACCCATTACTTAACTCTGAACCATATAAAAATTAACAGAATTCAATCAAAAGTTTTGAGTATTTCCTAGTGAAATATTCAAAACATAAATATCATTCTTATTCACCATTGACAGCTTTAACTTGTTTGTAAGTTGCATACATAGAATAAATCCAAACAATGAATACAACCATTCCAAAGATTTGACTTACAAAATACATTAATATATAACATATTACGGCCAAAACTGCCAATATAATTCCTTTTTGCATATCTTCAGCGTATATCAATCCTAATCCTGACCATATAAATGAAAGAATCAATGCAATTATCATGTTTTTATTTGCCATATTCAACCTCCTACATGAATTAATTTTTAATCTATTTTAATACTATTTATATATGACTAATATTTGAACAAATGGTTCTTAATGCAGTTTGAAATAAATCTTTCCTAATGAAAATATTCAAAACAGAGGTATAAATTATAATCTTAACAAGTAAATTTAATCGAAACCTTTGTATACTAACAAAATGTAGGACATATAAAAAACACATAGTTACTCTTTTTTCAGAGTTTCAGCAATCTGAAATTTCATTTTCATGTAAGTATATTTTTAAAATTTTATTTACAAACGGTGACTGATCAGATT
>NZ_CADCJB010000026.1 GCF_902801725.1 uncultured Methanobrevibacter sp.
TATAGTTTGATAAATCTATTGTTGATTTATTACCATCAGTTTTAGTTTTACCACCATAAATATAGACAGATATATTAAGATTTTCTTCAGTGAACTTATAATTTAATGGATTATGAGATCTAAAGGTTATATAAGTGGCACGAGGTTTAGGATCTGTGTCCTGTTTAACCCAAGATGGATAACCTGTTTCAATAGTATTACCATATTCATAACCATAACCTCCAGTGAATGTATGATTATCTAAAAATACATTATATTCCCGAGTTGGTTCACCATTATAACCATCAGTATCTCTGTAAGTGTTCCTAACATTATAAAATATGTATTTAATCAAATTACTTAAATTTGGAGTACGATCATCTGGAATATATTTTGCATTATCAAAGTGTAAATCCAGTACCTGCCCAGCCGCATAAAGTGGCTGGTTTGGGTTTAATGTGATATTATCAAATGTACAATTGCGAATCAACCTTTCAGGATACCAAGAAGGATTATTTCCATCACCCACTCTGATAAATGGAACTGTAGTTGTTGGATTCTTAGTATTTGAATGCTTATTTACATCAAAATTCCTGAAATTAATACCTGTAATGGATGAATTACCACTACCGAAGTCCAAAAGTGCATAACTTGCACCATAATTAGTTAAATCCAATGTTGATGTCAAGCCATCATCTTTAGTTTTACCACCGTATAAATGGATAGTAATTTCAACACCATCGGTATTTCTTGCTCCAGGAGGATTCGAAGGTTTTTTAGCCAATCTAGTCATTCCAAGATAGTTAACACGATTCTCAGGTTTATCATAATCCGTAGAGTCAGTGTAACCTCTTATAAAACCGGTGGTAATAGCATTAACACCATTTTCGCCATAATCACCAGCAAATGTTTTGTTATTTAAGAAAACATTCCATTCTCTAGGGGCAGTATCAAAATTATTACTCACATAATCACGAATTCCCCAAAATACAGCTTTAAAAAACCTGTCTAATGGAACTGTACTAGAGTCTGTATAGTTTGTATCATAATCGACTCCATAGGTTAAATTTCCAGGAGTCCACTCAGCCCATGGCCTAGGTCCCGGTTTAGGATCCGCACCTAAAAGATCATTGTCATTGCTAACACCCAAGATTTCGGAATTAACAGTAGCAGATGAACTGGTACTATTAGAAACTTCCAAATTATCATTTGCATCATTATTTTGGACTTGGGATTCATTAGATTGGATATCACTAGATATAACATCCGAAATTCCTAAAGTATTTGATTCAGTAGGTTGAACATCGGTTTGTGTCATATTATTATCTTCTAATGCTGTAATCGCTTGAATTGAGCATAGAATAATAAATATAGCCATTATTGCGATAAACTTTTTGCCTTTCATTTTGTATTTTCACCTCCTGTTCCAGTTAATTAGAAAAAATTGATAAAAATTATATGCCATAATTCTTATCCTTACTTAATTTGTTCGTATAAATATAAATATTTTTTCTAAAGGCATAAGTCTTTGAGTTAGGTGTTTTTTCATTTTTTTTATTTTGGTTGTTTTTTTTCTCTAAATCAATGGATTTTTTCTTCGATTTTGTATAAATTTGATTGTATTTTTTTCTGTTTTGGTTCAGTTGAGTTAAAATTCAGTTAGATGCATATTCTAATAATTTTTTCACCATGTCCTACACTACATATTTCAATTTTTTTCCATGATTTTAAGGAAGTTTTAATAATAATCATAAACATAATTATAAACAGTTATTTTATCGAGGATTAATTATGATACCAGGTATGAATAAAAAACAAATGAAACAGATGGAAAGGCAAATGAAAAAAATGGGTATGAAAATGGAAGACCTTGAAGGTGTTCGCGAAGTGATTATCCGTTTTGACGAAAAGGAACTGATAATTGATGATCCCAGCGTAAGTTTAATGAATGTAATGGGTCAGGAAACTTATCAGATTGAAGGTAAGGCCCGTGAAGTGGAACTTGAATATGAAATCGAAATTCCTGATGAAGACATAGAAATGGTGGCAAACAGTGCAAATGTTTCTGAAGAGGAAGCAAGAGCAGCCCTTGAAGAATGCAAAGGAGACCTGGCAGAAGCCATCATGAAATTAAACCAATAGATTTCCATGACTGTTATTGCCCATATTTCTGATTTGCATGTCTCCAAATCAGATTTTAATGAAGAAATGTTCATGAAGGCCGTAAGTGAAATTAATGGTCTGCAGCCGGACATGATAATATTGACTGGGGACATTACCGGAAACGGTTATTATAAAGAGTTTAAACAGGCTACTCGTTATTTGGCAATGTTTGAACCTCCGTTATTCGCAATTCCTGGAAACCATGATGCTCGAAACCTGGGTTATCAGACTTTTGAGGAGTTGATTGGTGAGAGAAGTTGGAAATTGACAGTTGGCGAAGATTTTACTGTAATCGGTCTTGACAGCACTACTCCCGATGATAACAGGGGAGATATCGGCAGGCCTCAACATTTGTGGCTGGAACATCAGCTGGATGAATGCGTAGTGAATGAAAACTTTTCAATTGTTGTTCTGCACCATCATATAATTTCAATTCCTCAGACAGGTCGTGAACGTAATGTATTATCTGATTCCGGAGATATTCTAAAGACATTAACAACCCATGAAGTGGATCTGGTCTTATCCGGACACAAGCATGTGCCGAATATTTGGAAGATAAATAAAACCCTTGTTGTCAATGCAGGCTCATTATGCTCAGAAAAACTCAGGGGAAAGAATTTGAATTCATATAATGTTTATAATATTTCAGAAGATGAGATAAAAATATATCTTCACAATGTTGATGGCGAGAAATTTTTATTCGGAGAATATCCTCGAAACAAAATATAGTTACTGTATAAATTAAATTTAAATATGTGATTAATACAAATATATGATACTGAACAAAATTTAAATAATAAATTATTTTTAGGTGATATCGTGAAAGTTGTTGTAGATGCTTCAAATGTGGCTCATTATGTTAAAAATCAAAATGGACAACCTAAAATTGCCAATATCCTTGCTGCAGTGAGAGCTTTGGAAGAAAGTGAGGATGAATTTGTCATTATTGCAGACGCATCACTTCGACATGATATTGATGATAAGGAGAAATTTCAAAAATTGCTTGAAAGCGACAATGTTGAAGAAGTTCCTCCGGGCAATGATGCCGATCATTTTATTCTTGAGATAGCTACTAACGAAAAAGCTAAAGTATTATCTAATGATAAATTCAGAGATTATGCTGCTGAATTTAGAAACATTGCATCTATGAGAATCCCATTTATAATTGAAAATGGAAGATTAACCTTTGGAAAACCTAAAAAACCTAAAAAAGACAAGAATATACTACAAAAAATTTGCGATGAAATCATAAAGGAATTAAACTTCAAAAAATGGGAAATCTACACTGGAAAGGAAGGGCTTGAAATTTCCCCTTTAAATATTGCCAAACAGGCAATTATCCGCATAGACAATGAAAACAGTGCTGATTCAAAACTTGAAAACATATTTTCAAAAATTCCAATGTTCAACAAGATTGTTGAAATGGTTGATGATGTTGAGATTGCAGCACCTTATGTGATATTCGTACTGGTTCATCCTAAGGATTATAAGGTGGCAGTTAAAAACGCAGGCAATATTTCAGTCACTATTGCAGACAGACTGGGTCTTGAGAAAAAACCTCTGATTGCTGTGCGCAATGACCTGTTCACACGACCTGGTACTTTTGAATTGAATATCCTGCTTGCTGATGAGGTATCTGAGAATGCCCCATATAATGTCTTAGTGCGTGTAAGCGCTCATGATGAAGTGTTCATTAAAAGGAACTCCAGAAACATTGCAAGTACTATTGCAGGCAGATTAGGATCATGGAAGTTCCCATTTGTTTCTGTAAAACCGGATATGCTTTTAGAAAAACCTGGTGATTTCGAAATTGAACTTGAAAAAGGAGGAGGTTTGGATGACTAGTGCTTTAACTAGGACTTATATTAAATTAACCACTAAACTCAATCCTATTTCCGTTGGAACTAAATTTTTTCCAACAAACTCTCTTGAAACAGAATATGTGGAGTTGTTCAATTACACTCAAACTATTCTTTTTGAGCTCGACAAGGCGGAAATCACATCTGAAACCATTTTGCAGAACCTTATTCGTGATGTGGGTGCGGAAAATATTCCTGTTGAATACACTTTCCATGAATTGAAGCCTGCAGAAAATAGAATTGAAGAGTATGCTTTGGTAAGTAATATTATCATGGGTAGTGATCGTTATTTTTATATAGAATTGCCTCATCCGTCCCGTTTAATCAATATTTTTGTTAAAATCATTGAAAATGAATCTGGGGAAATTGTCGAAAAAACAGCCACAGAGCTTGTTGCAAAGATGTTGAGCAAAAATGATGCAATAAGGGTTGCAATTGAACTTATTGGAATTGGACTGTCTGACGGCGTTCAGGTCATATCTGCAGTTGGAATGACTGGCGCTGCTTCCATTGAAAGAGCAATTCATTATACTCAAAGTGTTGGCAGTTTTCCAGGTATTGCCTTTACAAAACTTGGTGGAGAATATGCATTGGTATTCGATGCTCCCTTTTTATTAAAAGAATCTCGACCGGTTGTTTTGGAAAATTATTTATTCATTGATTTGATTGATTCTACCAAATTCATCAATAAGAACGGTAGAAATCAACTCGTAGACCTTATGACTGGAATTAAAAATTTCATTGAAACCGAATGTGAAGGTGAACTTGAAGGTTATAGGGAAGGTGGGGATGATTTTATTGCAAGATTCCCATCTAAAGATTTAGCTATTCGTGCAGGACTTGATGCTGCATGGTTTGCACTTGATAATGGTGCTAAAATAAGGGCTGGTGTTGGCAGAAGCAGAAGGGAAGCCGGTGAAAGGGCTCAATTAGTGGATGATTTGCCGTCAACATCTCCATTGTCATTAGTCGTTTTTGAATTGGCTAATGGTCTTTATGCTTATAATATTCCGTCTGAATTTTCAAGAACATTAATAAACTTAATTGAAAATGAAAAAGCCAAATTGATTGGAGTATTTGCTTTCGTATTCATTTTCGTTTATGTAATGTCGATTTTAGGTCTTGGAATGTTTGGCTTTGTAGGCATTATTATAGCGTTGGTCTATGCATTTGTAGTTTAAACAGTATTAATAGAGTAGTAACATGAGAAGGCGAAAAAACAAGGATAAGAGGGTACTTAGGTCTCCTCGAGATAATGGATCCAAACATAATCTATTAAGAAGATCAAAAACCAATGGACAAAAGAAAAATTGGTTTTCATCAAATAATCAAAGAAGTAGGCGGTCATTTGGTCAAAATAGAAAGCAGAGCAAAACCAGTAAAACTACCATTTTTTTGATTATTTTTGCATTAATAGCATTCGTAATAGGTGCTGGAATTGGCATTTCCTTGGCTATTGATGGTCCTTCGAACAATAACGTTACTGATGATAATGGAGTTACCTATGTAAATGTAACTGAACAAATGACATCTAATTTGAATTCAACTCCAACAGATTATTATGATGGTGTTGAACATGTGGATTATAATAGTCCTGAAATAAAGGCCAAGTATAATTTAACAAATTCATCTGTATCTTATTAATAAATTTTTAAGTGGTTATTATGAGCTTTATTAAATATCTTGATGGTGGATTTTCAGTCATTGAAAATCTTGAAGTATCCGGTGCACGTGAAGGTAAATTTGGAGTTACAGTAATTGTTTCTCCAAACAGTACTGCTTCTGCGGTTTTTACTAGAAACAAGGTTGTAGCGGCTTCAGTGAAATATACAAAAAATGTTATTAAAAACGGAATTGTTTCTGCTGTCTTTGTAAACAGTGGTAATGCTAATTGTTTCACAGGAGAACAGGGATTAAAGGATTGTGAAACTTTAGTTGAACTGGTTTCCCGTTATTTGAAAATTCCTAAAGAGGAAATTGCTATTTCTTCAACAGGGGTAATCGGTCGTGAAATGCCGATTGACATTATTTCTAAAGTGGCTTATGAATCTCTTTCTAAATTGGGCAACAAGCCTGAAAATTCCCTTGCGGCAGCTCGTGCAATTATGACAACGGATACATTTCCAAAGGAATCTGCATTGGAAGTTACATTAACTACTGGTGAAACTGTTAAAATTGCAGGAATTACAAAGGGAAGCGGTATGATAGCGCCTAATATGGGTACAATGTTATCATTCATTGTCACTGATGCAATTATTCCGGCTAATGAGATTAATAATGCATTGAAAAAAGCTGCAGACATCAGCTTCAACATGATTGTTGTTGATGGTGATGAAAGTACTAATGATACTTGCTTGCTGATGGCTAATGGGGCATCCGGTGTTGAAGTTGTTAAAGATGGAAAATTGGATTCCAACTTTCAGGAAGCATTAAATCTCTTATGTATTGATTTAGCTAAGAAAATGGCAAGGGACGGTGAAGGTGCAACAAAATTCATAGAAGCAAACGTTAAAGGCGCAAGCAATCTTGAAGATGCAAGACTGGCTGCCAAATCAATCATTTCCTCAAGTTTATTTAAATCAGCAGTATTCGGTGGAGATCCTAATTGGGGAAGAATAGTTTCTGCAATCGGATACTCTGGAGCAGACTTAAATCAGGATATTGTGACCATTTCAATTGCTGATGATGAGGATGATGTGGACCTTGTAAGAAAAGGAGAGATATTAGCCTTTGAAAATACTCCTTATCTCGAAAGAGCAGAGAAAATCATGCAGTCTAAAAATGTCATTGTCAATATTGACATGGACTTGGGTGATGGCGAGGCAACTGCATGGGGTTGTGATTTAACTTATGATTATGTAAAAATTAATGCAGAATACACTACTTAAAGAAAAGCTTTAAATATATTAAAAACAAATATTTTTTTGTTATAGATTTAATTCTAATCTTGTAATGATAAATTTTGAAGGAGGGGAAAATATGGCAAAAGTTAAAGGAACTAACAGAAGAACCAGGCCGAAAAGAAGTTATACTAAACCTGGTAGTAAAAGAGGAAGAGGAGTAAAACAAACTTGGAAAAAATAATCCTCTTATAACTTTTTTTTATTAATTTTAACTATTTTTTACTTGTTGTGAATATTTCATCATATTGAAAATTATTAAATACTATTTTTTAAAGATTATTATTTGGGTGATAAAAAATGATGATGCCTGAAAATGGTCACAGAGCTCATGGATTTTCAAGTGCTTTTTTCCTTGATTCCGATGAAATTTTAAGGGAATTGGATCTTGAAGGTGATGAGACTTTTATGGATGCCGGTTGTGGGGATGGCCACAATGCAATAAAGGTTTTGGAAGATTACAATCATAGTGGAACTGTTTATGCGGTTGATGTGTATGATGCTTCCATAGAAGATATGGAAACCTATAAAAAAGAGAATAATGTTGAAAACTTAATTAATATCGAAGCGGATATTACAGAAGGTATTCCTGGTGTTGAAGATGCATCAGTTGATGTCGTATTGATGGTTAATGTTTTCCACGGATTTAAAGCATCCCGAAAAATTGATGAAGCTATTTGTGAACTGGCAAGAATTATCAAACCAAATGGTAAAATAGCAATTATGGATTATAAGGCATGGGATGTTCCTAATGGACCTCCAACTCCTGTAAGAAGTTCTCCTGAAGAGATGGAAGAATTTTTTGCAAAACATAATCTTAAAAAAGTTTATCTTAATGAAGAGATTGGTGAGGATATTCCTGAAGGAAAGTCTCATTATCTGATAATGTTTCAAAAGAAATAGTTTTTTTTTTGTTTAAATGGGATTTAATTCCCAAATATACTTTTTTTTTTAAAATTTCAAGTAATGATGGGGATAATTTTTAAAATAAAAAAGGTAAGGATTGAAATTTAGTCGTTTGCTAAATTATCAAAGTATCCTTGTATGAATATAACTGGTGTTCCTTTATCTCCGGAACCGCTTGTTAAGTCGCAAAGGGAACCGATTAAATCTGTTAATCTTCTTGGTGTAGTTCCTTCGGTAATCATTTGTCCAGTTAAATCTTTATCTTTTTGTTTAATTTCTTCTTTAATTGCTTCTTTTAGTTCATCGCCTTTTAAATCAGCGAATTTGTTATCTGAAACATATTTTAACTTGATTTCATTTGGTGTTCCCACTAGTCCGCTGGTATAAGCAGGTGAAACAACAGGGTCAGCCAGTTCCCAGATTTTTCCAACAGGGTCTTTAAATGCTCCGTCACCATATACCATTACTTCAATTTGTTTTCCTGTGATTTCTTTTAATCTATTTTGAACTTCAGTAACTAATGTATCGCCTGTTTTTGGGAATAATTTTAATTTTTCTTCGGTTGCTTTATTGGAACCTAAAAGTCCGTATTTAGGATTGAAACCTGAGTCTCCAATAGGTTCTGTTAAAACTTGGTGCATTCCGTAGACATTTGCTCCCATTTCTTTAAGTATTTTTGTGGATTTTTCTCTTGTGTGGATATCACAGGTTAAAACATCTTCAGCATAGTCAAGAATTGTTTTTATGTTGTTTGAGAATACAAATTCGACTTCACAGTCTTCACTTTCAATCAATTCTCTGTAAAAGTCAATCATGTTAATTCCTGTAAATGGATGAATCCATGAACCGAAAGTTTCTTTGTATTGTTCTTCTGAAATTGTGCTTCCTAAATGATATTCGCTTTCTTCTAAAATATATTCGTCTAAAATACCGTTACCTACTTCGTCTGAGGGGAAAGATGTTAAAAGAGTGATTTTATCCATTCCTCTAGCAATACCTTTTAAGACTAGGGAGAATCTGTTTCTACTTAAAATAGGATTTACAACTCCTATTTTTTTAGATGGAAATTTATTTTTTAAGTCTTGTGCAACATCATCAACAGTCACGTAATTTCCTTCTGAAATACCTACAACCGCTTCGGTAATTGCAACAACATCTTTGTCTCTGAATTCAAATCCTTCACTTTCTTTTGCAGCCATTAGTGAATCTACAACTATACTAGCCAAATCATCATTTTCCTTAATAATGGGTGTTCTTATTCCGCGTACAACAGTACCAACACATCTCATTTTTATTGCTCCTAATAACCATAATTTTGTCATTGGAATTTATTCCAATAACCCATATATTTTATATTTTTAATAATATATAAGTTTAGAGTTTAAGTTTTGTTTGAATAATTTGAATTGATATATTTATGTAACTCAATTTGTTGAAAATCATTAAATACTATTTTTTTAATAATATTATCTATAATGGTGATAAAAATGGAACATAGACATCATGGAAAATCAAGCGCAAATTTTTTGGATTCTGATGAGATTTTAGGAGAATTGAATCTCTGCGGTGATGAAACTTTTATGGATTTGGGTTGTGGAGATGGTTACATTGCTATTAAAGCGATTAATGATTATCTTCATGAAGGTACCGTTTATGCAGTGGATGTTTATAATCTGGCTATAGAAGAATTGGATGCATATAAGGACGAAAATAATGTTGAAAACTTGATTAACATCGAAGCTGACGTGACCAAAGGGATTTCGGATGTTGACGATGGCAAAATAGATGTTATCCTAATGCTTAATGTATTTCATGGATTTGCTGATGTCGAGACTAGGGACAAGGTGATTGATGAATTGTCCAGGTTGATTAATGATAATGGAAGAATTGCCATAATGGAATTCAAGCCAATCGAGTGGTCATTCGGCCCTCCAACTGAAATTAAATGTTCTCCGGTTGAACTGGAGGAAATATTTTCCAAACATGGTCTTAAAAAAGTTCACTTGAATGAAAATATGGGTCAAAAAAGTTCTGAAGATACTTCCCATTACATGATAATATTTGAAAAGGAGTAAAATAAATGATTTTTGCAGCTATTTTGGCAGGAGGAATTGGTTCCAGAATGGGAGGAACTGATACTCCAAAACAGTTTTTGGATTTGGGCAACAAGCCTGTAGTTATTCACACTATTGAAAAATTTGTAATAAACAGCAAGATTGATAAAATTATTGTTCTAACACCTCAAAATTTTGTTAATCATACAGTCCACTTAATTAATGAGTTTATAGGTGAAAATGAAGATATTGTAGTTATTGAAGGTGGAGAAACAAGAAATGATACATTGATGAACAGTATTTCATATATTGATGAAAATTTTGGAATAGATGATGATTCGATTATCATCACCCATGACTCTGTAAGGCCCTTTGTCACTCATAGGATTATCGAGGACAATATTGATGCTGCAAGAAGATACGGGGCCTGCGATACCGTCATTCCCGCTACTGACACTATTGTTGAAAGCATCAATGCCAAGACCATTGAAAGCATTCCCGTAAGAGATTATTATTATCAGGGTCAAACTCCACAGAGTTTCAACGTAAGGAAACTTTTCAATCTGATTAACAGTTTAACCCCTGAAGAAAGCAATATCCTGACCGATGCCTGCAAAATATTCACTCTTAAGGATGAGGATGTGTATCTTGTTGAGGGTGAAGTGACAAACATTAAAATTACATACCCTTATGATTTAAAATTAGCAAATACGATACTTGAGGATGGATATGATTAATATTGTATACAGATTAAAGTCTCCAAAATTCTTTGAAGAGTCAATAGATGAAATTGAATTGGATGGTGTTGTTGTAAGGCCGACCTATCTGTCAATTTGTCAGGCAGACCAAAGATATTATCAGGGTTCAAGACCTGCGGAGATTTTAGATAAAAAATTGCCGATGGCATTAATTCATGAAGCGATAGGTGAAGTTGTCTTCGACAGCAAATGCAATTTCAAGTCCGGAGATAAAGTTGTCATGATTCCCAACACTCCAATGGGGGACGATGTATGCAGAGCAAACTATTCTTACAAATCCAAATTCAGGGGAAGTGGATTTGATGGTTTTACTTCCGATTTAATTAAACTTGAGGATGATAGGATTGTAAAACTTCCTGATGACTTCAATGATAAGGTATGTGCTTTCATAGAATTAATTAGCGTTGCTTATCAGGGAATAACCAAATTTGGCGAGATAGCCATCACTCCTAAAGATAAAATAGGTGTTTGGGGTGATGGAAACTTGGGCTTTATCACAGCCCTGTTTTTAAAAGAATTATATCCCGATTCAACAGTGACAGTATTCGGAAAGCATCAGGAAAACTTGAATTTATTCTCTTTTGCTGATGAAATTTATAGAATTCATGATGTTCCTGATAATGTTGACATTGACCATGCATTTGAATGTGTTGGTTCAAGTGCATCACAATCAGCCATTGAACAGATAATTGATTTGATAAATCCTCAGGGAACTGTAAATCTGTTTGGTGTAAGTGAATATCCTATTCCAATTAATACTCGTATGGTTTTGGAGAAGGGATTGACCATTCAGGGCAACAGCAGGTCTGATAGGGAGGATTTCATTGGGGTCGTCGAAACTCTCAAAGAAAATCCCCAATTATTCGAATATTTGGAAAAGCTGATTACAAATACCTGTGAAATCAATTCTTTAAATGATTTGAAAGAGGCATTTGATAAAGATTATCTTTCTAAATTCGGTAAAACAATTTTGAAATGGAATATTTAGTTTAGGCCAGTTCATTCATTATCTTGAAATATTCCTTTCTGAAATAATTTCTTTTTTCAGGTCTGCACTTTAACGGAAGCAGTTCCAACGCATGAATGTCATTGCTGTCAAGAGTTTCTTCATTTTTTATCTTATTTTTTATCATCCTGAGGATAATTTCACATGGATCCTCATCAATGCAGGCCAACTTGATGGTGAAATCCGCTTCAGATAGTATTGGGCACTCTGTTACTGATACGTTTATTGTATTTGGACAGATTATGTAAATTGCCACATGTTTTTGGTGTTTTTCATACAATGTTTCTGCAAGCTCAACATATTTCACGAGTTCCTCTTCATCAAAGTCGTCAATTTGAAATTCCAAATCAATAAAGTCTCCATCCTCTGTTGTAAAAATGTCTCCACCGGGATAAATGTTTTCATCAACTTTCCTAATGTTTTCGGGAGTGATGCATTTTATCTTTCTCATGTCATTGAACGTTTTCTGAATCACGTTTACTCTTATATTAAATTCTTCATTGTTCATATTTTAGCCTGTATAATTTATTTTATGCTTTGTATATATGAATTAAAGGTTTATAAATTAGTATGTTATTTTTTAAAGCAATTTTATAAGTTTAAAGCAATATTACATAAAATTAAAAAGATTTCCATGCCGATATGTTTAATAGGTTTCATTGCCAATATAATAACTAAGTGATTTTTGTGGATTATATGAAAATAATTTCCGAAAAGTTTCCGAATTGTGATGTGGAAGTAATTTCTCCAGGTATTTTTGAAATTGAAAAATTACTGGAATATATAACTGATGATATTGTGGTTTATAATCCGTTTTCTGTCATGGTATACAGACATTTAATTCGTTTCATGATGAATGTGGGTCTTAGAGGCAAGATTTACTATTTGGATGGTTTTTCTGATGAAGATTTGGAGATAATCCACGCAGGGCTGCTGAAATTCACTTGGGAGAGTGATGTTAAAATTAATTTGTTCAAAAATGCAGACCCTGATAGGGAAGTCCTGGGTTTATAGGACTATTAATAATCGTTACAATTGAGGGGTGTTTAAATGAATTCAAAAGATGGAAAAAAATCTTCACGTCTGAGATTTGATGATATTATACGTGTTGCAACAAAATATAATTTGATAAAATTGTTGTCTTCAAAACGTGGATCTGATGACGGATTTGATGAATCGTTTGATGTTTCAGGTCTCAGATTTGCAATGGAAGATTTGGGTCCTGCATTCATTAAGTTAGGTCAGCTTTTGGCTACACGGCCGGATTTGGTAGGTACTGAGATTGCAGATGATTTGAAAAAGCTTAGGGACAATACTCCGGCAACACCATTTGATGAAATTAGGGAGGTCATTGAAGAGGAAATCGAAAAGCCATTGGAGGAGGTATATTCTGAATTTGACGAAGAACCTCTTGGTTCGGCATCAATTGGTCAAGTTTACAAAGCTAAATTAAAGGATAATGGTATGAAAGTTGCCGTTAAAGTTCAAAAACCTGGTATTTATGACGTAATTGCGGCTGATGTAAAGATCTTTAACAATTTGGCGGAAACTGTCGATAAGTATGTTACAAGGTCAAGAACATATAATTTGCCTGCAATGGCCAGGGAATTCGAAAGGTCCATATTCAAAGAACTTGATTACATGGAAGAGGTAAAAAACATCGGAAAAATTACAAATAACTTTAAGGATGTGGAGTATGTTAAAATACCTGAAGTATATCCACAATATTGTTCATCAAAACTCATAACAATGGAGCTTATTGACGGTTATGAAGTCACTGAGTTATTTGACAATAAAATTGAAGGCATCAACAATTCTGAAATTGCTACTTATGGTGTTCACTCTTATTTAAAACAAATTTTGATAGATGGATTTTTCCATGCGGACCCTCACCCGGGCAATTTATTCATCACTCGAGATGAAAAGCTCTGCTACATTGATTTTGGAATGATGGGTATTGTAAACCATGAATTCAGGTCAAACTTTGCTCAACTTGTCTTGCTGCTTTTGGGTGGAAATTCACATCATCTTATTAAACAATTGCGTTACATGAAAATCATCACTCCCGAACAGAATACAGATGAGTTCAGACAAGATATTGATGACCTTTTAAACGATTATATCGGTGTTGAATTGGACCAGATGGATGGAATATTCGATAGACTGATGGAAGTGATGATTAAGCATAACATTACTCTTCCAAGGGAATTCGTAATGATTGGAAGGGGAATATTGCTTATTGAAGATATTGGAAACAAATTGGACCCTCACTTTAACTTGACTACTGAAATCGAAAAATTCTCCAAAAAAATGTTTATAACAAAATTCAAACCTGGAAACCTTGCTCACGGTGGCTTTAATTATATTGTGGAGATAGAGCATTTATTAAAAGATTTGCCTGATAGACTCAATAGTACTATTGAAAAAGTTGAGAAAGGCGAGCTTGAACTGAACTTGAAACATACTGGTTTGGATGATTTAAAAGACCAGATGTCAATATCATTGGTAATGTCTGCATTGATTATAGGATCTTCTTTAACCATAATGGCAGATAAAGGACCTAAATTGTTTGGAATGTCTGCAATAGGATTCATAGGGTTTACAATCAGTGCCATTCTTGCGATTTTTGTCATATGGAAATATATGAAAAGTTAGATTTGCAATAATCTTTTTTCATTTAAAAAATTCATCGCAATTTTCACAATAATAATTGTATTCACTATTGCAACAGTTTCCAATTATTATTTCATTGTCGAATGATTCGATGGCCAGTTCATCTGTCGGTTCGCCATGAAAAACTTTTTTCAATTGTCTTTTGCATTTTGGACAGGTTTTCATGTTGTCTAATTATATTAATAATGAACTTTAAATATTATTGTAGGTGTAATCATGCTAATTAATGTTGGTGCTGAATTTGGTAAAAGTTTGGAGACTAGTGAAATTGCAGTAGAACTGGTAGACATTTTAAATAAACTGGATGCAGATGATTTCATTCTTGACTTCAAGGAAGTATATTATGTAACCATGAATTATGCTCAGGCATATTACAATGCTAAATATGAATCTCCAAAAAAGATTTCCGAAATTAATATCGGAGATGAAATCGGTGTTGTTATGGGTGCAGCTGATGAAGCGTGCAATCCGTAATTTTTTTTATTTTCAATCTTGTTTTTAGGCAAAATATTAAATTAACTAAAAAAGATATATTACTATTGATAGTAGCTGCAGTTAGTGGAAAGCTATTATTCATTTCAAACTTATATGCTTTCTTGTTAGGAAGTTTAATTATAACATTCGACAATTAGAATTGTCGATGAAATATGAAAGGGTGTTTAAGTGAGTGAACAAAAATTAGAAGTATTCAATGTTTTAAATTTTTTAAACAGCGGTTATGAACTTGAAGATATTTTGAATGAAGGTAATTTTGGGACTTTTGAGTCCGGCGAGGATTGCATTAACTATTTGGTTGAAGAAGGTTACCTTGAAGGTGATGTATCCGTTAATGTTGATGTGGAAATAACTGCTGAAGCACTTTCTAAAAAATATGTAGTTTCAGAGTTAAAGGATATTTTAAGGGAAAATGGTCTTAAAGTTTCAGGTAAAAAACAGGAATTGATTGAAAGGGTATTGCCTGTATTGAAAGAGGCAAAAAATGCACGTAATTTAAATGTTGATGTGGATAAAGAAAAATCATATGGTGATTTGGAATTAACTGACAAGGCACGCGAATTTTTAGCTGAAAATGAATGGATTGATCTTTATATGTTTGCTCTTGTGGCCTTCAGATTTGAAGACTATGAAACCTATGTTGAAGGGTCATCTGCCGGAATGATTGAGACAGCATTAAAATTCTGTGATGAAATTACTTCAAGGGCACTGATGGCTAATCAGTTTTTAGTATTTATTGATGCATTGTCTGCAAAGGCACATGTTTACGCATATGACGGGGATTATGAGTCTTTCCTTGATTATGATTTGCAACGCTACATTTTAGGATTGAATCCGATTGTTATGGATGCACAGACTTATGCCTCCTATGATGTTATCAACGAAGCGAATATCATTAATCTGAGAAACGTCCTCGAAAAACTTGACATGGGCAATCTAAAGAAAAGATTTGATAGAATCTGGAACATTTCAAACATTCACAATATTACTGTTCCTAAAAAGTCATGTTATAAAATTTTACAAAAGGCTATTGCAGGTGCAGATATCGAAGAGCTTAACTTCGATTTAAAAGAAAAATACTTTAATAAAAAATTCGGAATTTAAATTATGAAGCGTAAAGTTGCGGGATTTGTCTTTATAATTGGCAGTTTATATTACATTATAGCTGAAGCCATCTCTGCAACTTTTTTCAATGCTTCACTATTCAATACCTATGTTTTTCATACCATCTCCGAACTTGGAATTCCAAATGGAAATTCGCCGTTGTTTTGGCTAATGAATTCTGCTTTTGTTTTGATTGGTTTGGCAGTCATTTTTGGCAATTTTTATTCATTCAAGGATTATCTTGTTAAAAATAGGATTGTTGTTTTGATATTGACTTTGGTAACCGGTTTTGGGGTTATTATTGTTGGGCTTGTTCATGGCGGAAATCCGTTAACTTCAGGTTATCATACATTGGGTGCCGTAATGGCTATTTTGGGTGGTAACGCATTGATTGTAATAATTTCAAGGTCTATGCAGGAATTTTCAGATTATCAAAAGGCTACATTGGTTTTGGGAATCATTGGATTGGCTGCGTTTTGGGTCATGTTTTTCTCTTTGGGAAATATTTTCATGCCGGTATACGAGAGGCTTTCGGTCTACACGTTGATAGTTTGGATTTTTTTGACCGGAGTTTATCTTCTCAGAAATTAAAAGTATACCTGATTATTTTCAATACATTATCATATGCCGTTAGTTTTCATTTGTCTTATTTTGATATTATTGACAGTCACGATATTTTCACATGTTTTCAGTTACTTGATGTATACTAAAAGTTTATATACTTCTTAAATTAATTATCTTTAAAGGTGATAAAATGGCAAATTTAGATCCAAAAATTGAAGAAGAAATTTTAGCAATTGTCGAAAAATACCAAAAGGATGATACAAAACTTTTAAACTACCTTATCACTGATGATGTGGTTACATTTTTCTCCCCATTGGCTAACGGTAAGGCAGTAACTGCTGAAGACTTGCAAAAAGTTGCAGATATTTTAAAAGGTTCATTCATTGGAATGGAAATTGTAAACCAAGAATACAGATTTAAATTCAAATGTGGATTATAGGAGTTTATCCTGCTCCTATCATTTTTTTTTAAATAATAATGCAACAAATTTAATACATTGTATGCACTAACTAATTAACATGCGCAAAGAAAAATTCTTTTTATTATTGATAGTGATTGTTCTTATAATAGGAATTTTTATTCAAATTAACTCTTTTTTAAATCCCCCAAAAGCAAATGATAATGATAATGTCTTTGAAGCCATAGGAGGTGACGAATTTTTGAATGTCACCATTAAGCATCATCTCAAAATTGATGAAAAAAGCATTCCTGACGGTTCATTCGAAACTTCTCATGGAAAAATAAACTATTATGATGCAAAAAATATAACCTATGTTGATACTTTTGGGGACAAGGATTATTTCATAGTCTGGAAAACAACGCCTGACAAATATCAATGGGTAAAAAAGGATAATAAGGTTAATCAATACATATCTACCTACCTGACTGGTGGTGTTGGTGGAAAATGTTTCGTTGAGTATTCCTGGGAAGACAACTATGTCTATGGGGTTATGTTAAGTACGAAAAATCACCGTTTCACGGAATCTGAATTGATATATGACGTTTTGGGTCTTAATAAAACTGGATTTGATTTGGTATACAGTTCACCGCAGCATACGTCTGTAGGATATTCAACAGGTTCTTCCAGCCATTATAATACTGTCGTGCCTGACAGGTACACATTATCCAGAACCGACCCTGGCGCCTATTATGACTATTATGAATATGGCGACAATTATGAAATTGATGATTATCTTGAGTCAGAAGGTTTTGATTGATTTTTATTGTCCTTCCAGATATTTTTGAGTGAGTCTGCACTCGCTCATGCACTTTGTACAGCCAAGTCCATCTTTATACTGGCTCATTATATATTCAAAGCAAGTGTCGATATCAATAATATCTTCTCGGTTTAATCTGTCGTTCCATTTTTGAGGGTTTATTGCTTCAACAGGACATGCGTCCTGGCAGTTTGTGCATTCATCGCAGCTGGAGTCGGTAACTGGTTCGCCAAATTCTAGAGGCATGTCTGTTAGTATGGCGCCTAAAACGACTGCTGAGCCATATTCCGGTGTTACAAATAATGCTGACCTTCCAATCCAACCCAAGCCTGATTTGGTGGCTATTGTTTTGTAAGGCAGGATGCTCAATAGCTTTTTCATATCGCATTCATTTCGGGTCATGGTCAGTGCAAATGCATCATATCCGAGATTCTTGATGTACTCTTCACCTTTAAGGGCAATTTCGCTTAATTCGTCAACTTTGGAGTGAAAACACTTCCAGTAAGTTTCATAATCTTCATCTTTAACCAGTTGCATTGCTTCTTTTGGAAGTTTCAAAACAAGACTAATTCCATTTGGCAAATCAATGAATTCGGATGCCAGACCATCAACATCAGCATAACCAACTTTACTGGCTCCCAAATCAATCAAATATTCTTTAAGTTTATTCATCTCAGACATAATACTTGTTATATTTTTTAGATATATAAATGATTTTGTAATGGGTTTTTAACTTTAAAGCTTATAAATAATTAAATTAAATAGTATACATAGTGATTTTATGAAAGATATAGATGTATTGATTGAAGCTTTACCATACATTAAGAAGTTTCATGATAAAAAAATTTTGATTAAGTATGGAGGACATGCTATGGTTGATGAAAAAGCAAAGTCCTTCACAGCACGTGATACAGTTTTACTCAAATACGTTGGAATGAAACCTATTATTGTCCATGGTGGAGGTCCTGAAATTTCCAGATCAATGGATAAACTAGGAAAGGAATCTAAATTCATTAAAGGTTTAAGAGTAACTGATCAGGAAACTATGGAAATTATTGAGATGGTTCTTGCAGGTAAGATTTCATCTGAAATTGTATCCGAACTTATTACTCATGATGGTGATGCAATAAGTCTATCTGGAATAGATTCCAGTTTAATTTATGCTCATAAAAAACCGGCAAGTCAAGTCGATGAGGAAATTGTTGATTTGGGTCTTGTTGGAGAAATTGACAAAATCAATGTTGAACTGCTAAATTTGCTTATTGACCATGATGTTATTCCGGTAATATCTCCAATCGGTATTGCAGAAGATGGAACCCGTTTGAATTTAAATGCCGATACTGCAGCTGGTGAGGTTGCAGGTTATATTGGTGCGGAAAAATTAATAATTTTAACTGATGTTCCTGGTGTTTTAAAAGACCCTTCCGATCTAGATTCATTAATCCAAAAAATAAAAATTTCTGAAGTTCCTGATTTAATTGAACAGGGCATTATTACTGGTGGTATGATTCCAAAAATAGAAACTTGTGTAAATGCAATTGAAAGTGGTGTTAAATCATGCCATATTATCGATGGACGTAAAAAACACGCTTTGCTTTTAGAAATTTTCACAACAGACGGTATTGGAACTATGATTTATAAATAAATCATATCCAATTTCTCTTTTTTTAATTCTTTTTTACACTTTAAACATTTGTCTTAATTCTCTTCTAAGGAGTTTCCAGCCGTTTACTCTTGGAAGCTCGTCAAGTGCGAATATTTTTCTTGGAACCTTATATCTGGAAAGATTTTCACGTGCGTAATTAAGCAGTCCCTTTTCATCAGCATCATTTTTCCATACGACTGCAGCAACTGGGATTTCTCCTCTGTGGCAATCGTTTATGCTGAATATGGCTATTTCTTTAACTGCAGAATATTTAATCAAGACTTCTTCAACTTCAGTAGGGTAAATTTTCCATCCGCTCATTACAATCATGTCTTTTTTACGGTCTGTAATGAACAATCGGTTATCATCATCAAGATATCCTATATCCCCTGTCAAAAACCATCCGTCATCTAAAAATGAAGTTCTTGTTTTTTCTTCATTTCCCCAATATCCTTTTGCAACTGCAGGTCCTCTGAGTGCAATTTCTCCCTGTTCATATTTTGGTATTGAAATTGCCGGGTTATGTTCGTCGACAATCTTCACTTCTGAAAAACAAACCGGATGACCTACACTTTCAAATCTGTCTGCTTCCCAGTAGTCTTCAGGTCTTATGACAGTTCCTGTTCCGATCACGATTGTTTCGGATAATCCGTAAGCATTGATAATTGGTATCTGGTAAGTTTGGTGGAAATCTTTCCATATCTTTTTGTGCAATGGTCCTCCGCCGGAAACGATTTCACGAACAGTTTTAAGGTTTTTTCTTGCATCCATTGTAGTTAACGTATGGATTACTGGAGGCATTCCTGTTAAAACGGTTACCTTTTCGTTTTTACACAATTCAAGGTACTCGTCAATGTTGAACTGTTCCATTAAAATGTAATATGCGGCTGCCCTTAAGGCTGCAATTGACCATGAAAGGCCGACATGAGCCATTGGATAAATGCCGAGGTAAACATCGTCCTGTTTTAATGTGAGAACATCACATTCATTGTGGATTGCAGTAAAATAATTTCCATGGGTGAGCATTGCCCCTTTAGGCTGCCCTGTTGTTCCAGAGGTATACTGTAGTTGACATAAATCATCCCAATCAGTGTTTTCAGCGGTTAGGACTTCGCAATTTTTAAAATCAGAAATGTTATTTGGGATATAGTTGTCAATATCAATAATGTCTTCTGCTGCGCTGTCGGTAATCATTAGTTTAGCTTTTGAATCGCCGACAATGTATTCTAATTCTTTTGCAGTCATGATTCTGTTTGTTGGAATAGCTATTGCACCTATTCTCCATATTGCAAAAAGGGAAAAGAGGTATTCTTCCGAATTTTTCAAATAGATTAATACTCGATCTCCCTTTTCAATTCCGAGATTCTTCAAGTCACGTCCGATTTCTGAAATTATTGATAGGATTTCTCCGGAATTGTATTTTTCACCGGTTGTCGGATTGTACAACACGTCCTTGTCCAAACGTTTTGAATTTGCATCTAGAAATGTGGTGATATTAAGCATTTAAATTAACTCCTTTACAATGGCTTTTGTAACTTCCATAGTGCTTGCATCTCCACCTAAATCAGGAGTCCTGACTTTGCACTCGGCTATCACTTTTTCCACTGCATTTTTGATGTCGTTTGATATTTCCCATTCCCCCAAATAGTCAAGCATCATTGAGGCGGAGAGAATCATGGAACACGGGTTTGCAATATTTTTTCCTGCAATGTCTGGTGCAGATCCATGTACAGGTTCAAACAGTCCGTTGTGGTCTCCAATATTTCCTGATGGTGCAAGCCCTAGTCCTCCAACGAGTCCTGCACTTTCATCAGATAGGATATCTCCAAACAGATTGCTTGAAACAATCACATCGAAGTTTTGAGGTTGTGTAATAAGATACATTGCTGTTGCATCCACATAATAATCTTCAGTGGTTATTTGCGGGTACTGCTTGGCCACTTTGTAGAAGCTTTCCTTGAACACTCCATCTGTTTTTTTAAGTACGTTGCTTTTATGAACGCATGTAACCTTGCTTTCCCCCCTTTTGATACATAGGTTGAATGCTGCTTTTGAAATCCTTTCGGATGCCGGTCTTGTGATATGTCTTTCGGCAACCATTTTTTCGCAGTCACCATATTCAACTTGCGAATAAAGTCCTTCAGTATTTTCCCTTACAATTACAAAGTCTATATCATCACGGATACAGTTAACTCCTTTATAGGATTTTATTGGCCGTATATTGGCGTAGACATTCAGTGCTTTTCTTAAATTGATTATTGGGCTTGGCTGGTGGGGTGTTGATGTTGACGCTCCGAACAGCACTGCATCGCTTTTTTTGGATATTTTTATTGTTTCCTCAGGCAAGGTACTTCCAGTTTTGTTGAAACAGTCAAATCCTGCAATTCCATATTCAAAACTGAATTCCAAATCTAATTTGTCCAGCATATATTCGCAGCAATCCATTACTTCGTTGCCTATTCCGTCTCCACCAATTATTGCAATATTGTACATGTCATTCCCTTTAACACAATTTTGTTCGTATATTAATAATATTGATTTTATTCTATTTAATGTTAGTTTAAAAAATTTGTTCGTATGTTATCGAAATACTTTTATATATAACAAAACATAATATTCATTAATTACAAAAATATCTGTAATTTTTCTTTATCTGATTTGTGAGGGATTAAAATGGAAAGAAGTATCGATGAATTAATTGAATTATTAAATGACAAAGATGATTTTGTTGTTGAAGATGCTATTGGAGAATTAGAATTAAGGGCTGATGAAGCAGTAGATCCTTTGATTGATGCATTATCAAGCAGAAAAAAACAAATAAGATTGAATGCAGCAACTTTATTAGGTGCAATTAATAATCCTAAGGCAATTCCTGCTTTGATTGAAACTTTAAAAGATAACAATAAATTAGTTAGAAGAGAAGCTTCAACCGCATTAAGCCGTATGGGTGAACCTGCTGTAGAACCTTTAATTGAAACTTTGGATGATGAAGACTGGAGAGTTAGAGGTGCTGCTGCTTGGGCTTTAGGTAATTTGAATGATGAAAGGGCTATTCCTGCACTTGAAAAATTGCTTGATGATGAATCAGGCTATGTAAAACAGGGTGCACAAAGCGCAATAGCTTCCATTAAGAAATAATTAAATTATTTCTTTTCTTTTTTTAGATGATTTTTTATTTAACAAATATTAATTTTCTTCAATTTTTTAATCTTTTTCATTATACTTTCTAAACATTTTTTAATATTTTTTAATAATTACTACTTTTTTTCAGAATTTTTTCTTGTCGGAAGTAATTTTCCAACACATTTATATAGTTGTATATTTAAAGTATAATACGGAAGTAACTTTCCGACTATAATATTTTTATGTGGAGGACTTAAATTGTGCGGAATCGCAGGAATCGTATATAAAGATAAAAAATTGCATAACATTGGAAACGACATGACTAACATGCTTCACCAATTGCAGCACAGAGGTCCTGATTCAGCAGGATACTCAATTTACGGTGGAACTGGTCTTGAAGAAGATGAATACATTTTAAAAATTCAAGTAAAAGAAAGCGAAAAATTGCTTGATAAAGTTAAAGATACAATTAACTTCATTACTCCAATCAAAAATGATGCCATTTTGCCCTCTGTTGGAGACTCATTCATCTACAAATGTAAAATATCTTTAGACAGATTTTGCGAGCTCAAGCCATTGATTACAAAAGTGGACACAATTGATGATGTCATTGTAATTAATGGAAGTCATGATTTTGAAATGATAAAGGACGTGGGATCAGTACTTGATATTGCGCAACGTTATGACGTAAGGGATGTTAAAGGAACCCATGCTATCGGCCACACCCGTTTTTCAACAGAAAGTGGTGTTGACAGGTATCATGCTCATCCTTTCCAAACATATATTGTTCGTGATATTTCTGTAGTTCACAATGGTCAGATTACAAATTACTGGAAAGTTAGAGACCCTCTTGAAAGAAAAGGCCACATCTTTGAAACATTCAATGATACAGAATGTCTTGTTCACTATATTGCAGATAAACTGGACACAGGATATTCATTGGAAGAAGCACTAGAGCAATCTGTAGAAGATATGGACGGTCCATTTTCTTATATTATAGGAACTCCACAGGGAATTGGAATAGCAAAGGACAAATTGGGACTAAGGCCGGGCGTAATGGCAGAAACCGATGATGTATTTGCAATTGCATCAGAAGAGGTATCCCTAAGGGAAGTCGTTGACACACACCATGTAGAACAAATTTCTCCTGGTGAAGTGATGGTATATGAGATTTAGGTGATTCGATGAACGTTTTTGAAATTAATGCTGAAAAATTAACTCCTCGTGAGATAAATTCACAGATAAAGCAGGCTTCTGAGGAATATGATAAAATAATTATTAGAAATCCTAATGCAAAGCATTATCTCTCTGCAGGAGTGACTGAAGATGTTGAAATCGAATTTGACGGATCTGTCGGATACTTTGCAGGATGCATGTGCGAAGGCCCTAAAATCAAAATCAACGGGAATGCAGGATGGTTTGCAGGAGATAACATCACCGGCGGTGAAGTGATTGTTGAAGGCTCCGCAGGTGACGGTGCAGGACAGGGAATATATGATGGTACTGTTGTTGTCAGGGAATCAGTAGGTTCAAGAACTGGTGAAATCATGAAAAACGGAACTATAATCATTGGCGGAAATTCAGGATTCATGACCGGTATTTTCATGATGGGTGGACGTATCATCATCCTTGGTGATGTTGGCGACGATGTAGCAGAATCAATTATTCGGGGAGTCATATATGTTAAAGGCGAAATCAAAAGTCTTGGCCACAATGCAAAGCTTGAAGAGCTGACCTTTGAAGATACTCTCGATTTGGAGGAAACATTGACAGAATATGACTTTGACATTGACGATTATTCAGAATTTAAGAAAATTGTTCCAGAAAGTACAAGGCCGTTCTATGGTCATTAGGAGGAGAAGAGTATGCCATATAGAGTAGAAAGAAATCCGGAATTATGCAAAAAAAATTTTGGCCGTCCTGGATGTTGCTGGTATTTATGTGATGACCGGGATGAAAAGATATGCGGAAGATGTTTTTCATGTTTCAACAACTGTCCTCACGGCGTTTATGAAATCATTCAGGGAGATCCATATCCATTAAATCAGGAAAAATGTGTGGGTTGTAGAATTTGTCTTGAAATGTGTCCGAACAGGGCAATTGAGGTAAATGCAATTCCAGAAGATGCAAGACAGGGATGGGGATTCCCGGATATTGTTGAAATTGTAAGACAATCCCAGACTGCATCGTATAAACTCAGAAGTACAGGTGCCCTAAGACGCATTCCTGACTTCGATGATTTGGTAGTAATTCCTGCTCAGGTGTCAAGACCTCCTATTGACAAGTACAGGGAACCCTGCGGAACAGATGTTGTCCTGGGTGACAGGTATGCAGAAAATCCTCTTAAAATCGATACTCCAATAATGATTGGTGCAATGTCCTTTGGAGCACTGTCAAAAGAGGCAAAAATGGCCTTGGCTATCGGGTCTTCACTTGCAGGAACTGTAACTAACACTGGTGAAGGGGGAATGCTTCCTGAAGAAAGAGAGCTCGCCGATAAATTGATTGCACAATATGCATCTGGAAGATTTGGTGTATCTGCCGATTATCTTAAAAAGGGCGATGCAATTGAAATCAAAATAGGTCAGGGTGCGAAATCAGGAATGGGAGGACACCTTCTGGGTGAAAAAGTAACAGCTGAAGTGTCAAGAATTAGAAACATTCCTGAAGGTTCCGATGCGCTTTCACCTGCAAGGCACATGGACATTGTAGGACCTGAAGATTTGAGCATGAAGATATCTCAGCTTAGGGAAATAACAGATTGGAAAGTACCGATTATGGTTAAGTTCGCTTCAGGTAAAGTGGCTTCTGATGTAAAAATCGCAGCAAAAGGTGGAGCTGACATAATCGTTGTTGACGGTATGCAGGGTGGAACCGGAGCAGGTCCTGAAGTAATCATGGAACATTCAGGTATTCCGTCCGTAGCTTCAATTGTTGAAGCGGACATGGCTCTCAAGGAAATCGGCCTGAGAGACCAGGTAAGTCTGGTGGCGGCCGGTGGTGTAAGGTCCGGTGCAGATTTGGCAAAGGCAATTGCATTGGGTGCTGATGCGGTTTACATTGCAACAGCGGCACTGATTTCAATTGGATGCAGGGTCTGTCAAATGTGTTATACAGGAACATGCAGAAAAGGAATAGCTACACAGGATCTGTCCCTAAGGCATAGGCTTGATTATAAGGAGATGGGTAAAAATGTGGCAAATTACATTAACACCATGACTGATGAAGCTTGTATGCTGGTTCAACAGGCAGGTAACACCCACATTACAAAACTTGAAAAGGAAAATTTAAGATCACTTACATTGGAAGCATCTTCATTGACTGGTGTGCCAATGGCTGGTGTCGGCAAAATTTAGAGATTCATTTCTCTAAATATTCATTTTTTGGTATTTTAATTACTTGAAAACAACTGTTTTTTCAATCATTTCAATTAAAATTTTATTTATTGGATTTTTAAAGGAAAGAAGATGCTCTTTTGGATATTCCTCTTTAAATGGAATTACTCTAAAGCTGGCCATACATTGGTCAGTTGACCTAAGGGCAAAAAATGCCTTATAATTT
>NZ_CADCJB010000027.1:0-28720 GCF_902801725.1 uncultured Methanobrevibacter sp.
GCCGGTAATTATACAGTTTCATATTCATTTGCCGGTGATAATGGTTATAAAGCATCCACTGGGAGTAAAAAGATTTCTGTAGCCAAATCAACTTCATTAAACGGGTTCGGTTATTGGGTATTTGGTTCAGACATGAAAAATGTTAATTTAAACACTATTGCAAATGCCGGAACAACAGACATTTTCTTGAATTATTATGCCATTGAAAAACATGGAAAGTCTAGTGTTGAATCCTGGATTGCAAGTGCTAATAAATTAGGTATTAGAGTTCACATCTGGATGCAAATATTCTATGATGGAAGTTGGATTAATCCTGTTAAAAACGGATCTCCAAATACTGCTTTCTTCAATCAAAAAATTAATGAAGCATTAACTTATGCAAAACTAAGTGGAGTTTCAGGAATTCATTTCGATTACTTGAGATACCCAGGTACTGCATATGGAACTTCAGGCGGTACTGCTGCAATCAATCAATTTGTAAAAACAGCTGTTAGCAAAATACATGAGGTAAATTCAAATATTATAGTTTCCGCTGCAATAATGCCTGAAACAACTGACAATTCATATTATTACGGTCAGGATATATCTGCCTTAAGCCAATATTTGGATGTTATCATCCCAATGATTTACAAAGGAAATTATGAGGCATCATCATCTTGGATTGCTACAACAACCAAATGGTTTGTTGATCACTCTAAAGGTGCAAAAATCTGGTCAGGTTTACAAACATATGTGTCTGATGAGGATACTACCATATTGTCTTTATCAGCATTAACTACTGATGCAAAAAATGCAGTTAAAGGTAATGCTGCTGGTGTAATCCTATTCAGATATGGTATAAGTCCAAATCTGAACTTTAAAAATTTAGGCATCACTGCAACTAGCTCTGATTCTACTTCAAGCAGTTCTTCAAGTAGTTCATCTAGTTCTAGTTCATCTAGTTCTAGTTCATCTAGTTCAAGCAGTTCTTCATCTGCTCCAAAAACAATATCAATTAATGACGTATTGGCTGGAGCAGAAACTGTGAAGGCTTATTATGAGAAAAATGGTAAAATACCATCTTCCGTAACAGCTGCAGGCTATAAATTTACAGTTCCTGAATTCCTTTATTTGATGGGTCAGGCAATTTACCAATTAGGTAGTTCAAATACTAATGCGATTACATGTATTTATGGTGTTAAAAATCCGGAATCTCCTACTGGAGATAATATTAATTCAGAAGAGTTATACAAATCTGATTATTTGACTGTTGCCAAAAATTTGGCAAATTATATCAAAACCAATAATCAGGCTCCGAATTATGCATCTTCAACAGTCGGTAATATTATTTACTCTGAAGTTGTGGACGCTTTTTCACGTATATTGACATTCTACAAGAACAATGATAAGTACATGCCTAATTATTGTGTAATTAAGTATGGATCAGGTTCATCTTCATCAGCATCAACTTCTGTTGGTGGATTGAATGTGAGAAACACTATGAGTGATGTGTCAGCATATCTTAAAGCAACTAGTAACTGTCAAGTTTCAAACTCTGCAATCAAGAGCAAAGCTGCTGCTTTAACTAATGGTTTGACTACCACTAAGGAAAAAGCAATAGCCATATTCAATTTTGTAAGGGATTCCATCTCATACAGTTTCTATTATGATACAGCTTATGGTGCTACAGGTACTCTAAGTCGTGGATATGGTAATTGTGTAGATCAAGCACATTTGGTTGTTGCATTGTGTAGGGCTGCAGGTATTGCTGCCAGATACGAACATGGTACATGCAGATTCACTAGTGGAAGTACTTATGGTCACGTATGGGCTCAAGTATTGGTTGATAATGTTTGGGTTGTTGCTGATCCTACAAGTTCAAGAAACTCATTTGGTGTTGTAAATAATTGGTATACTAGTTCATACAGCCACCATGCTTATTATGCTAGCTTACCATTCTAAAATTATTTACTTTTCCTTTTTTATTTTTTTGATAAAGTTTAAATATTTTAAAATCATATTTTTTATTATACTTTTTTTTTAGAAATCCTTGTTTAAAATTTAGGCATACCAAAACTTTTTTATACTTATAACTATATATTATCATTAATTATTGTCTAAGGTGAGCATATGGCTAATGATAAAATTAGTGAAAATATCGAGGAATATCTAGAAGTTTTGTATCGTCACGGAAGCAACAAGGAGCAAGTTTCCACAACCCAACTTTCCAAGGAGTTGAATATTGCACCGGGTAGCGTAACTCAAATGCTTAAAAAATTGGAAAAGCTTGGTTATATTGAA
This sequence comes from uncultured Methanobrevibacter sp., assembly GCF_902801725.1. Classification (GTDB taxonomy): domain Archaea; phylum Methanobacteriota; class Methanobacteria; order Methanobacteriales; family Methanobacteriaceae; genus Methanocatella. Next base: position 2,281 of record NZ_CADCJB010000027.1, read on the forward strand.
TATACTCCCTACAAGGGAGCAACCCTGACTGAAGACGGTATGGAAATAGCCCAAAAGGTCACAAGAAAGCATAGGATTTTAGAAAAATTTTTACATGATGTTCTAAAAGTTAAAGAAGAAAATATCCATGATCAAGCTTGTGAGATGGAGCATACCTTATCTGATGAAGCTGAAAGAGCTTTATGCAATATGCTTCAGAATCCAGACCTATGTCCTGATGAAAATGTAATTCCTTCTTGTAATTTTGATTTTGATACATGTCAACAATGTTATTCCTTGGATGATTTTGATCAGATTGTTTACAGACAATCAAATTTATTATGCATATCTGAATTGAATTCACCTACTGAGGGCAAAGTTTCTTTTATTAGAGGGGATTCAGATGTACTAAATGACATTGCTGATTTGGGAATTACTATAGGCTCAGACATTAAGTATGAATATGTCAAACATTTTGATGATGATGAATATTTTGTTATTATTGATGATGTTGAGTTAAGCATTCCGTCACAGATGGCTAATAATATTTTTATTAGCATTTAATTTTTTTTTACAAAAATTTATATAATATTTTTTTAAAAAATATTAGCATTAAAATAATTTATTTCTTTTTGCGGTGTTTTAATGCGTGGAAATTTATCTAATGAAATTGTATCAATTAAAATTGAGGAAGGAAGTAAAAGACCAATAGCTTTACATGAAAAAAGTAAATTTGGAAAAATTGAAGCTGACTTTTTAAATCTTTCTTTAATTGAAGCATGCTATTTATTAGAGAAAGGTCGTTTGGATATCTATGAAGATGATGTCGAATGTACCTTAAGTTATCTTATTGATATTTTAAAAGAACAAGAGCTATATGGAAAATATGTTGTTTATCGTGATTTGAAAGACCGTGGTTTTGTTATCAAAACAGGATTTAAATATGGTTCTGAATTTAGATTATATAACCGTGGAGGAGGTCCTGGTCAGGGGCATTCCGATTATTTGGTTAAAATTATTTTTGAAAATTATGATATTAATGCACTTGACTTCGCAAGCTATGTCAGAGTTTCTCACGGGGTTAATAAAAAGCTTCTTTTGGCGATTGTCGATGATGATTTTGACATTACATACTATAATGTTGAGTGGACAAGACCATAATTTAAATTATCAAAAGCAATAATATTTTTATAGTTTTTATCAGTAATGTTAATATATTTTAATTATAAATTTAATTTAAGAGATTTGTTGGTGAAAATATGGCAGAGTTAATAGACCCATGGGCATCATTCAGCCTAGATTATGATAAGTTGGTTAATCAGTTTGGAATAGGAAAAATTTCTGATATTTTAGATGACATTAAAAATCCTCAAAGGTTAATGAAAAGAGGAGTAATTTTTGGACATAGGGAATTTAATGAAATTAATAATTTAATTAATCAAAATAAAGATTTTGCAGTTGTAACCGGTATGATGCCAAGTGGACAAATGCATATAGGTCACAAGATGGTTGTTGATCAGCTCAAATGGTATCAGGAGAAAGGTGCAATGCTGTCCCTGCCAATTGCTGATTTGGAATCCTACGCTGCCCGTGGAATGAGCTTTGAAAAAGGTCGTGAAATTGCAGTTAATGAATATTTAACTAACTGGATTGCTTTAGGTCTGAATCTGGAAAAGGACAATGTCAATGTTTATTTGCAATCTCAAAATAAACTGTTGCAGGATTTGGCATTTAAAGCTTCAAGCAAAACAAATTTCAGTCAGCTTAAGGCTATTTATGGATTTACTCCATCCACCAACATAGCACATGTCCAAGCTCCATTGGTTCAGGTTGCTGACATTTTGCTTCCACAAATTGAAGAATTTGGAGGTCCCAAAAAGGTTGTTGTTCCTGTTGGAATAGATCAGGATCCTCATATCAGATTAACAAGGGACATTGCCCACAAATTAAATGAAGATTTAGGATTTTTATCCCCTGCATCTACATACCACAGGTTCCTGACAGGATTGACCGGTGATAAAATGAGCAGTTCCAAACCTGCTACTGCAATTTATCTTAATGATGAAACTAAGGATGCGGTCAAAAAAGTCAAATCTGCAAAAACCGGTGGACGGGAAAGTCTAAAAGAACAGCAGGAACTGGGCGGAGAAGTGGATAAATGCGTTATCTATGAAATGCTGTTATATCATTTCATTGATGATGACGAAGAGCTTAATAAAATCCGTCAGGATTGTTTGAATGGGGTATTGCGTTGCGGTGACTGTAAAGCAAGAACTGCAGAATTGATGGAAGAATTCATGGATGATTTAAAAGATAAACAGATTGAAGCTCGTGAAATTGCAAAAACGTTGATATAGATGTTTAAATTAGTCAAAACAGAAGTAAAAAAAGCATTTGTTGAAAATAAGTTTGCAATTATTGCTTCTACTATTATTCTTTTTATCTCTTTGATTTTAGGATATCTTTTAGAACCTTATTTGTATAGTTATTTCAATCCTGTTGTTGAAGATTTGACCGAGAAGGTCCAAACAGGTGTAATTCAATTAACCTTTCAGGACATATTTCTCAATAACATCATGATTGTTTTGCAAATGTTTATTTTTGGATTGCTTTTCTGTTTTTCAGCTTTGATTTTAGCATTCAACGGATTTTTTGTAGGTTACTATACAGCTACATCTCCAAACTTATTGCAGGTATTGCTTTTAACTATTCCCCATGGAATTTTCGAATTTTCTTCATGTATTCTAGCCTGCGCTTCAGGATTCGTTTTATTTAATTTTATTTATAGGCTAGTTAAAACATTTTTAAAGGAAAAGGAAGGAAAATTTTTTGATAGGCTCATATATTCCTATGATAAGAATTTTGATAAGTTGCTGCAGGCATTTATTCTATTGGCATTGGCTTCAGTTTTGATGATTATTGCAGGCATTATTGAAGCGTATATTACTTTGCCGTTGGCCGAATTTTTGTTTTCTCTTTTTTAGTTAAATTTTATATAATAATAGTTAAAAAAATATATATGTGATTTTTTATGATAAGATGTGTTTCATGTGGAGAAGAATATGACGATGATGAAGTAATCTACACCTGTCAAAAGTGTGGATCTGTTCTTGAACTCGTTAATGAAATTGATGTTTCTAAAGATATTTTTGATGGAAGAAAAGATAATTTATGGAAATTCAAGGAATGCATTCCTGTAGATGAGTCTAAAATTGTTTCTCTTGATGAAGGTGGAACTCCATTTTGCAAATGTGATAAGTTAGGTGAAGAGCTTGGAGTCAACTTGTACGTTAAGGTTGAAGGTTCAAATCCCACAGGAAGTTTTAAAGATAGGGGAATGACTGTTGGAATGACTAAAGCAATGGAACTGGGCGTTAGCACTGTAGGTTGCGCTTCAACAGGTAACACTTCTGCATCACTTTCAGCTTATGCTGCTCGTGCAGGTTTACGCTGTATCGTATTTTTGCCTTCTGGAAAAGTAGCATTAGGAAAATTGGCTCAAGCGATGTTCCATGGTGCTGAAGTAATGTCAATTAACGGAAACTTTGATGAAGCACTGGAAGCAATGACTGCTCTTGCATTAGAAAAACATCTTTACTTATTAAATTCAATAAATCCATACAGGCTTGAAGGTCAAAAAACCATAGGATATGAAATAGTCAGGGATTTAGGTTGGCAAGCTCCTGATAGAGTTATTCTCCCTGTTGGTAATGCAGGTAATATTTCTGCTATTTGGAAAGGTATTAAGGAATTCTATGATGCTGGATTTATTAAGGACGTACCTATGATGACAGGTATTCAAGCAGAAGGTGCATGCCCAGTCACAAATGCATTTAGAAAAGGAGATAAGAAGGTAGTCCCTGTTGAAAATCCAGAAACTATTGCAACAGCAATACGTATAGGTGCTCCGGTTAGCGATATCAAGGCATTAAATGCGATTTATGATTCTAATGGTTACTCTGAAACTGTTACTGATGAAGAAATACTTGATGCTCAAAAGTTACTTGCAAGAACCGAGGGTATAGGTGTTGAACCAGCTTCAGCAGCTTCAATTGCAGGTCTTAAAAAACTTGTTGACCAAGGTGTAGTAGATAAAGGAGAAACAATCACCTGTGTAGTCACAGGACACTTGCTTAAGGATCCTAATACTGCAATCGATGCGTGCACACAACCTACTGAAGTTGATGCTGATATCGATACTTTACGAAAGATTCTTTTGAATAAGTAATTTTTTCTTATTTTCTATTTTTTCTTTTTATTTCTTATTTCTTCAAATGTGCAGTTTAGTTTTGTTTATTAAAGTAATTTATGAAAAACATTTTCAAAGATATTACTGTCAATATTTATGTTAATATAATTTGGTTTCCAGTATTGAAATTTTTGAAAATCAAAACTAATAAACCAATATATTTATATATAAGCAAATAAAAACTATTATTATCAAAAAAATGAGGTGTAAATTATGAGTGAATTACCAATTGCTCCTGTAGGAAGAATATTAAAAAATGCTGGTGCACAAAGAGTAAGTGATGATGCAAAAATCGCATTAACCGAAGCTATCGAAGATTACGGAAACGAAATCGCAGCTAAAGCTGTAGGTTTTGCACGTCACGCTGGTAGAAAAACTGTAAAAGCTGAAGACGTAAAATTAGCAATCAAATAGATTTGTTAGTAGTCTAAGATAGTAATTTTATTACTATCTCTTTTACACTTTTCCAATTATTTTTATTATTTTTTTATTCTTATTTCACTTATTTTGTTCTATTTTTACAAACATTTATATACTATGCAAACCAATTTATTATTGTCTAGTTCTCTAGAATTATTTCATTAATTACTAAATTTTTATTTTTAGTTTTGCTAAAAATTATATGAAATTCAGAAGTATTTGTATTGAAAGTCTAGAAAGTCTAATCCCTCTTGTTTTTTTTATAATGGGATTATATTTAGTGATATATGAATTATTCAAGAATTAGTATTATTAAAAACTATATTAAATTATTCATCTATTGAATAATTTGAGTAATTTCTATAGTTAAAAGATAATATAACTATATATAATTACATTATATTATGATTCAAAAGAATTATAATATCTGCCGATGGATGGCATAGCCAGATGAAAAAGGAGGTATATTTTATGGCAAACATTTATGTAAAATTTGACACACCTGAAGAATTAGCTAAACAAGCTGAAGAAGCATTAGAAACCGCACAAGCTACTGGTAAAGTAGCAAAAGGTACTAACGAAGTAACCAAATTCATCGAAAGAGGAGATGCAAAATTAGTTGTTATCGCAGAAGATGTTGATCCTGCTGAAATCGTTGCACACATTCCTGTATTAGCTGATGAAAAAGAAATTCCTTACGTTTACTTACCTACCAAAGAACAAGTTGGTGGAGCTGCTGGATTAACTGTTGGTACTGCTTCTGCATGTATTGTAGATGCTGGTGATGCTGAAGCTGCTGTTACTGAAATTGTAGAAAAAGTTGCTGAGTTAAAAGAATAAATAAATTCTTTTAATGAATTTACGGTGATTTAAATGGAAGAAGGAACTCCTGCTGAAGTCATTGAGGTTTTAAAAAGAACTGGTATGACTGGTGAGGTAATGCAAATCAAATGCAGAATCCTCGATGGTAGAGATAAAGGAAGAATTTTAACAAGAAACATTATGGGTCCTGTCAGAGAAGGTGACATTTTAATGTTACTTGATACAATCAGAGAAGCTAAAGAAATTAAGACTCCATAAGAAGGTGTAAGAACATGAGAACTTGTTCATTCTGTAATAAAGAAATAGAAGATGGTACTGGAAAAATGTACGTCAAAAAAGACGGTTCAATTTATTTCTTTTGTAGCAGTAAATGTGAAAAAAATATGATTAAACTCGGAAGAGTTCCAAGAAAAGTTAAATGGGTTAAAGAATGATTCAAAAAAGTTTTGTAATGATGAAACCAGACGCCGTTCAAAGACGTCTTATGGGTAAAATATTGTCCCGTTTTGAAGACAAAGGTCTTCAAATTGTAGCTGTTAAATTAATTCAAATCGATGAAGATTTAGCAAAAACTCATTATGGAGAACATGCTGAAAAACCATTTTTCCCAAGTTTAGTTGAATATATTACTTCTTCACCATCTTTAGCAATGGTAATTGAAGGGGAAGAAGCTATTACCACTATTAGGAAAATAGTTGGTGCAACTAATCCTTTAGAAGCAGACCTTGGAACTATTAGAGGAGACTTTGGTATGGATACAGGTAGAAACATTATTCATGCATCAGATGCTCCTGAATCTGCTGAAAGAGAAATTGCTCTTTTCTTTAATGAAGATGAAATTTGCGATTACAAAATCGTCGACAATGATTTAATTTATGAATAAATTTAAGATTTAAATATTTATTATTAAGAAAGATACTATGAAAATCAGATCCCCAATTGTATCAGTTTTAGGTCATGTAGACCATGGAAAAACTACATTATTAGATTATATTAGAGGTAGTGCTATTGCTGATAAGGAAGCAGGAGGTATTACTCAACATATTGGTGCTACAGAAATCCCTAATGATACTATTGAAGAAATCTGTGGAAATTTCATATCAAGATTAACTATTAAAGATTTAATCCCTGGATTATTTTTCATTGACACTCCTGGCCATGCTGCATTCACTAGTTTAAGAAAACGTGGTGGTGCTTTGGCTGATTTGGCCGTGTTGATTGTTGATATCAATGATGGATTTAAACCACAAACTTTTGAAGCTTTAAATATTCTTAAAATGTATAAAACTCCATTCATTGTTGTAGCTAATAAAATTGATATGATATTCGGATGGGAATCACATGAAGGTGCTTCTTTTAAAGAATCTTTTGAACAACAGGCTCAAAGTGTTAAACAAGAGTTGGATACTAAGATTTATGAAATTGTAGGTACTCTTCACAAGGAAGGTTTCCAATCTGAAAGATTTGACAGAATTAGTAATTTTGCTTCACAGATTAGTATTATTCCAATTAGTGCTAGGTCCGGTGAAGGAATTATTGAAGTTTTAGCTATGCTTTTAGGACTTGCTCAAGAATATTTAACCGAACAACTGGAAATTCATGCTGATGCTCCTGCTAAAGGTACAGTTTTAGAAATTAAGGAAGAAGTAGGATTAGGTCTTACCATTGATAGCATTATTTATGATGGTGTTTTAAGGACCAATGATGAAATAGCTTTAATGACTTCTTCAAATGAAGTTTTAACTACTAAAATCAGGTCTATTTTAAGACCGCTTCCACTGGAGGAAATGAGAGATTCCAAAAAGAAATTCCAGAAATTCGATGAGGTAGTTGCGGCTGCAGGTATTAAAATTGCCGCTCCTAATTTGGATGATGTTGTTTCAGGTTCACCGCTTAGAGTTTTAAGCGATGAGGAAAACGTGGAAGAGGAAATTTTAAAAGAAATTGAAGATATTACAATCAGTACTGAAGATGAAGGTATTTTAGTTAAAGCAGATACATTAGGTTCTCTTGAAGCTATCGTTAAGTTATTGAGGGAATTGGATATTCCTATTCGTGAAGCTGATATTGGTGATGTAAGTCGCAGAGACATTATTAATTCATCAATCGCTTTAAATGAAAATGATGTGCATGGTGCAATTATTGCATTTAATGTTAGTGTTCATCAAAATTCCGAAGAGGATTTAAAGAATTCAGATGTTAAACTCTTTAAAGGTGATGTGATTTATCAGATTATTGAGGATTACGAAGCATGGATTGATGAAATTGAGAAAGCTAAGAAAAAAGCGTTTTATGATGCTATTATCAAGCCTGCCAAATTCATGTCTTTGCCTAAATTAGTTTTCCGTCAAAGTAAGCCAGCGATTATTGGAATTGAATCTTTAAGCGGTACAGTCAAACAGGGTCAAACAATTATTAATAAGAATGGTGACTATGTTGGTGTAATCGCTAGTATGGAAGATAAGGGAGAAACATTGCCTGATATTCCTAGAGGTCAAAGAGTCGCAATGGCTATTAAAGATGCTATTGTCGGTAAACATTTTGATGAGGGGGATGAATTATATGTGGATATCCCTGAAAAGCATTATAAGTTCATCGAAAGGGAATTTAAGGATAAATTAACAGAAGATGAATTTGAAACTTTATCTGAATTCGTTGATATTAAACGTAAACAAGATCCTGATTGGGGTAAATTTGGTCTTTTTGAATAATAAATTGGGTTTATAAAAAAATTAAGGAGGAAATACCATGGCATTCAAAGTAGTTGTGTCTCAAAAAGCTGAAACTCATCAAATTGAAGTAGATGAAACCAAAGCTCTTAATGGTTTAGTCATCGGTGATGAATTTGATGGTGCAATTGTAGGTTTAGATGGTTACACTTTAAAAATCACTGGTGGTAGTGACAAAAATGGTTTTACCATGAAAAAAGATGTTTCCGGTACTAGAAGAATCAAAAGTTTATTAACCGGTGGTGTAGGTTATCATCCTAAAGCTGATGGTGTTAAAAAAAGAAAAACTGTTAGAGGAAACACTATCGCAGAAGATATTGTACAAATCAACACTGTAGTTACTCAAGCTGGAAGCAAATCAATAGCTGAAATTATTGGTGCTGGTGAAGAAGAGGAAGAATAGTTTTACTATTTTTCTTATTTTACTTTTAGTCGAATTAAATTATAAAAAAAGGTGGTTATCTGTGAACGTACAGTCAGATGTTAACATAGGTTTAGTTGGTCACGTAGACCATGGTAAGACTACTCTTACTAAAGCATTATCTGGAATTTGGACTGATACACACAGTGAGGAAACAAAAAGAGGTATTTCAATTCGTTTAGGTTATGCTGACATTGAATTTAGAAAATGTCCTGAATGCGGAGAACCTGAATGTTACACTACTTCTGAAAAATGTGAAATCTGTGGCAGCGAAACTGAATTAATTAGAAAAGTGTCCTTTGTTGATGCTCCAGGTCACGAAACCCTTATGGCAACCATGTTATCTGGTGCTGCAATTATGGATGGTGCAGTTTTAGTAATTGCTGCAAATGAGTCTTGTCCACAACCACAAACTAAAGAACATCTCATGGCACTTGATGTAATCGGTGTAAAAGATGTAATTGTAGTTCAAAACAAAATTGATATTGTTTCAAAAGAAAGAGCTATTGAAAGTTATAATGAAATTAAAGAATTTGTTAAAGGAACTTGTGCTGAAGATGCTTTAATCATTCCAGTATCTGCTCAGCAAGGAGCTAATGTAGATATATTAATTGAAGCAATGCTTAAGCAAATTCAACCTCCAGAAAGGAATACCGAAGATTCTACATTGATGCATGTAGCAAGATCATTTGATATTAATAAACCTGGTTCAGGTGCCGATAAGATTAAAGGAGGAGTTATTGGTGGAACATTGGTCCAAGGTACATTCAAACTTGGAGATACCATTGAAATCAGACCTGGTCCTACTAATAATGGTGAAAGAATTACTCTCAAATCTGAAATTATTGGCCTTGAAGCTAATGGTGAACAGGTTGATGAAATAGGTCCTGGAGGACTTGTAGGTATTGCAACTAAATTAGATCCATCTTTAACTAAATCAGATTCATTATCCGGAACTGTTGCCGGTGAAGAAGGTACATTACCTGAAGTTTTAAATAGTTTTAAAATGGAAGCTAATTTACTTGACCGTGTAGTTGGTACTAAAGAGGAACGTGATGTTGCACCAATTAAAATTAAAGAAGCTTTAATGATTAATTGTGGTACTACAACAACCATAGGTGTTGTCACTTCAACTAAGAAAAATAATGTTGAAGTTACTCTTAAGTTGCCTGTTTGTGCTAGTCCTGGAGATAGAGTCGCTTTAAGTCGTAGAGTCGGTGCTCGTTGGAGATTAATCGGTTACGGTATTATAAAATAAGAGGCGAATAATGAACTCTAAAGAAGTTGTAATTGATACCAATTTTTTTATGGTTCCTTTTCAGTTCAATGTTGATATCATCAGTGAACTTGAAAAAAAATTACCTTCTTATAAATTAACTACTCCGAGCTTTGTTATCAATGAATTGAAGGGTTTGAAAAGAAATAACAAAGGAAAAATAAGGTTAAATGCTAATTTGGCCTTAAAGTTAGCTAATTCTTCAAAAGTTGAAATAAAGGATATTTCATTACTCGAAAATGAAACTGTGGATGATGCGTTACTTAGAGTTTCAGAAGTTTTAGCTACAAATGATATAGAATTAAAAAATCGTGCGAAAGATAAAGGAATCACAGTTGCATATTTAAGACAAAAAAGATATATTGCTGTTGAAGGTAAAATATAATATTAATTAAACTTATTAATAAATGAGGGATTATTTTGTATTATAAAACTAAAATAGAGGACACTGTAAGAATTCCACCTTACAGATTTGGTGATCCTCTCAAAGAAGTTGCAATTCAAACTTTAAACGAAACTTATGAGGGTCGTTTAGATAAAAAACTTGGTTTACTTATCTGTGTTAATGATATAGATGAAATTGGTGAAGGCAGACTCATTATGGGTGATGGAGCAGCATATCATAATGTTGTCTTTGAAGCAATTTTCTTTAAACCAGAACAACATGAAATTTTCGATGGAGAAGTAATTGATATTGTTGATTACGGTGCTTTTGTAAGAATTGGACCTATGGACGGTTTAATACATGTTTCTCAAGTTACTGATGATTATATAAATTACGATCCTAAAAGAGGAGCATTGCTTGCTAAGGAATCTAATAAGACTCTTGATGAAGGGGATTTAGTTAGAGCTAGAGCAGTAAGTGTTTCAATTAAAGATGAATCTACTAACAATATTGAAAATAGTAGGAATTCTAAAATTCCTCTTACAATGAGACAAAATAACTTAGGTAGATTTGAATGGATTGAAGAAGCTAAAGAAAAAAGTAAGAGGGGTGGAGAATGAAGGCTTGTACCGTTTGTAAAATGATCTCAAATAAGGATCATTGTCCATCCTGTGGAAGTCCAACTTCTGATAATTGGAGTGGTCTTTTAATTATTACTGATCCAGAAGATTCAGCAATTGCAAAGGAATTAAATATTAAAATTCCTGGTGAATATTGTTTAAGAGTAAGATAGAGGTTTTTTTTGTGTTACGTTTAGATGCAGAATTAAATAAAGATATAATTGCAGAATTGAAAAAACCGTTAGGTAGATTATATCCTGACTTTGAAGATGCAATCGATGAAATAAAGTCTTCCGAGTTTTTAATTTCTGTTGGTGATGCAACTTTTGGCAATCTTACAAAATATGAATTATATCCAAATATTGGAATAATTGATAATTTAATTCAAAGAAAAAATCATACTCATGAAATTATACGTGCAGACCATATTTTAAAAGTCGATAATCCTGCTGGAACTATTACAGATGATCTATGGGAAACCATAGGCAAAGCTCTTGAATTATCTAACAACGGCGAATGTTATGTAATTGAAGTAGCGGGGGAAGAAGATCTTGCAGTTCTTCCTTGCATCTTAATGGCAAATCCAGAAACTACAATCTTGTATGGCCAACCAAATGAAGGGTTAGTACTTTTAAAAGTTTCTGACATGAAAAATAAAGCTCAAAAGCTTATAAACGGATTTATTGAAGAATAATAAATGAGGTTTTATAATGGAAATTGAATTTATTGAAGAAAAAGAAAATAAAGTTTTTAACAGAAAAGAAATTAAATTTTATGTTGATTATGATGGAGAAGCAACTCCTAAAGTATTAGACATTAAATCAAAATTAGTTGCTTTATTGAACACTCAAAAAGATTTAATTGTCGTAGATAATGTACAACCACATTACGGTGAACCTAAAGCATTAGGTTATGCTAAAGTTTATGATACTGTTGATGATTTAAAATATATTGAAGCTCAACATGTCATTGCTAAAAACGAAGAACCTGAAGAAGAACCTGCTGAAGAAGAAGCTGAAGCAGATGAAGAATAGGTGATTTATATGGTAAAAAAATCAGATCTTTACAAAGTTGATGGAGACAAAATTGAAAGAAAAAACCCAATTTGTCCTCGTTGTGGTGAAGGTGTATTCATGGCTGACCATGGTGACAGATTCGCTTGTGGTAAATGCGGATACACTGAAATGAAAAAATAAGATTTTTCAAATCTTTATTTCTTTTTTTTATACTTTATTTTTTTAATTTTTAATCATTTTTAAGAAGGGATTTCTTTGGATAATATTAGAAATGGTCGTTTTAAGACTGGTATGACTGATGAAGCAGCAGAATATACTTCATCATTTGATGCAGATAAAGTTCTTTTTGAAGCGGATATTAAAACTAATTTTGCACACACTTCAATGTTAAAGCATGAGGGAATTATTGATGAAGAAATTGCTGATAAAATATTATGCGCTCTTGACAATCTTAAAGAAGAAGGTTTTGATGCATTGATATTCGATGCTTCTGTTGAAGATGTGCATATGGCTATTGAAAACTACGTTACTTCTAAAATTGGTCCTGAAGCAGGTTATATGCATACTGCCAAATCACGTAATGACCAAGTTGCATGTGATGTAAGGTTAGTTTTAAGGGAAATGATTGAAGAGATTCAGATTGGTATTCTTGAATTTATTGAGGGTCTTGTTGAAATGGCCGGAGAGCATCTTGAAGATATTTTCATTGGTTTCACTCACCTGCAGCATGCTCAACCAATCACAATTGCTCATCATTTGATGGCTCATGTTCAGGCACTTAAAAGGGATTATGAACGTTTAGGTGATACTTATAAGAGAGTCAACTTAAATCCATTAGGTTCAGCAGCTATGGCCACCACTAGCTTTCCAATCAATAGGCAATTAACCACTGATTTGCTTGGTTTCGATGCTTATCTGGAGAATTCGATGGATGGAGTTTCTGCAAGGGATTTCATTTCTGAAACTGTTTTTGATTTGGTTTCTCTATCTTCCACTTTGGCTAAAATCTGTGAGGAATTGGTTTTATGGAGCACTTATGAATTCGGAGTCATTGAAATGGCTGATGAATATTCATCAACTTCATCTATCATGCCTCAAAAGAAAAATCCTGATGTGGCAGAACTTGCAAGAGGTAAAACAAGTATCGCTACCGGTGAACTGATTACTATTTTAACTATTCTCAAGGCTATTCCATATACTTACAACAGAGATTTGCAGGAAATTACTCCTCACTTGTGGAATTCAGTTAAAGTAACTCAGGAAACATTGTCTATTGTTACAAAAATGATGCTGTCTGTCGAATTTAAGGTAGACAGGTGCGCAGAATTGGCAGGCAAAAACTTTGCAACTGCAACCGATTTGGCGGACATTATGGTTCGTGAAAAACAGATTCCATTCAGGACTGCCCATAAAATTGTTGGAAGAATTGTTAATGAAGCTACAGCTAATGAAATGGCTGAAGAAAATATCACTTCAGAATTCATAGATGATATTGCAGTTGATTTGGGCTTTGATAAACTGGAATTGTCTGATGATTTAATTCAAAGAGCTTTAAACCCTGCAGAAAATGTTAAAATCAGGTCTATTCCTGGAGGACCTGCTCCAGAAATGGTTGAATTGGCAAGGAATAATATTAAAGATTTCTTAAATATTGAATTTGAAAAACAAGGAATTTAATTGCAAATTTCTTTTTTTCACTACTTTTTTTCAAAATTTTTTCATTTAATCTAAAAGAATATTTAATACTAAATATAAATATTATATTTAGGTGATTAAATGAGAAAAAAATTTATAATTTTGATGCTCATGTCAATATTTTTGATAGGAGCTGTAAATTTTATTTCCGCAGACGATGTCGATGGTTATTCAGGTAATGATGCTGTAGGCAGTGTTGAAGATTCTGTAGCGGATGATGTCCAGACTTCAGATGCTTCTAATGATAATTCTCAAAGTGTTGACGAAAAAGTTAATTTAACTGTTAAATTGGATTGGAAAGATCAAAACAGTCCTAATAGGCCTACTTCTGTTACTGTTTATGTGATGAAAGATGGTCAAAAGGTTGAATCAGTAGTTTTATCTAATGAAAACGGTTGGACTAAATCAGTTGAAGTAAACAAGTTTGATGATAGTGGAAAAGAAATATCTTATTCCGTTTCTGCAGATAGAATAGGCAGTTATAAGGATCCTGTCGTTAGTAAAAATGGTGATGAGTTCACTGTTACTAATGAGTTAAATCAAGCTCTTTCATCTTCTCCACAGGATACTCTAAAAGAAAATAGTTCTGATGTTCAAAATGTGTCTGATGATGATAAAAATTCTTCGGATGAAGATAAAACTGTAAATAACACTAATATTACTGTTAACAATAAGACAATTAACAATACAACTATTAATAACAAAACCATTAATAACACAACTATTAATAATAAGATAATTAATAATACTGTTGTAAATAATAAGAATATTAATAAAACTCCTAAGGATACCCCTAAAAAGGATAATAAGGATAAACAAAAGAAATCATTACTCAATACTGGTAATCCTATATTGATATTGATTATTGTAATAATTGTTGTTGCTGTTGCTTATTATTTCTACAGTAAAAGATAATCTCTAAAATTATCTTTAATTATTTTTTTTTTAGATATGGCTGGAGGTAATGGTATGATGCATAAAATTTGTCCAAGATGCGGATCTAAAAACGTTAAATGGATTATTCCTCAAAATTGGTCTCAGTGGGTTTGCTATGACTGTGATTATACAGGACCTATTATTGAAGGAAATGATGATTTAGCAGAAGAAATTCATGAAAATTATGTGGAATCTCTTGAAGAGGATTCTGATTAATTTTTTTTTAAATGATTAAAAGTAATAATTCCATGGATAGAAGCTGAGCATTACTTATTGAATTATTGAGGAATAATTGTTCTAAGTATTCTATTCATGTTGAATTATCACCTATAATCATGCCAATATAAAATGTTTATATCAGCATGTACTGATTTGTTTTTTTAAATATATAAATTTTAGGTATGCCTAAAATATTATTTTTAACTATCTTGCTTTCATAGATTTGATTAATGGCATTTTGCGCAATTTTCATGTCTTAAAAAGGTAAGGATGCTATTGCACTATTTACTATAGAAGCTCCAAATTAAATCAAGGGCTTCACCAGGTTCAAGTGCACCTGACCGTGTTTCCCTTAAGATTCTTTGGATTGAAAATTTTTTCATATGTGGAAATTTTCTGTGGACTTCATAAAGAAGAGGACAGCCAAATCCTTTGAATGTCTTTAAATTGTAGTTTTTGATTAATGATTTTATCTCTTGCTTGCCTGCACTTAAACTTGCGGGAAGGTTTAAGCGATATAATGAATCTTCCTGTAAATTTATACATTGACTACCTGTTGCAAGCATATCACCAAAGATAATTATGGGGATTTCGTTATCTTTTGCATATTGTTTCGCCAGCTCACCGGTATTTTTGGAGCATCTTCCGCATGGGTGAAGTTTTCCTGTAAAAGACTCTTTAATTACGTCAGCATAATCTGCACTGATATATTCATGGTCAATGTTCAATGATTCGGTCACAATCTTGATGTTGTTTTTAAATTGTTTTGGAAGTATTATTGTTCCGGGGTCAACTGTGATAGCTTTCGGATTAAAACCAAGTTTTTTAGCTAAAATTAAGGAAAAACTGCTGTCAACACCTCCTGAAAGAGCAACAACAGCTTCAGTATTTGCAGACTCGTTGAACTTATTTTCATCGAAATATGTCTCGAAGTCAAAGCTGTAAATGTTTTTTAATTTGTATTCAATGGTTTTTTCCAAGTTTTTAAGTCCTGTTAAATTCAAATCCAAGTTTAGGATTGTTTTTTTAGATAATTTTAACTTATATTCCTTGTTTAAAAAATCACCATAAGATTCAACATGAATGCTTTCCAGAGCTAATTTCTCTCGAAGTTTTCCAACAACCCATCCTCCTTTGCCAATGATTGCTGATTTATCTGGTCTGTCTTCAGTTATAATCCACAGTTCATTGGTATTTTCATTGAAATATATTTCTTCGATGAAAATGTTAACTTTGTCATGGCCGATTTCATCTCTTATCTGGTTAACTTCATTTAGAATAAACTCTTTTGAATACATTGTTTTTTATTTTACATTTTTAAATATAAATTATTAATTGGGAAAAATTTTAAAATCTTGGGAATTCATATAAATTATCTGAGGGAAAGGTATGAAATATCGAAAGTTAGGTAAAACAGGTATTGAAGTATCTGAAATTGCATTTGGTGCAGAATTTTTAGTTGAAAGGCCTTATGAGGATACTGAAGCTTTAATTAAAGCTTGTGAAGCTAATGGAATTAATTTTGTTGATTGCTGGATGAGTGAACCTGACGTACGTTCACATCTGGGAAGAGCCATTAAGGGAAATCGTGAAAATTGGATTATACAGGGCCATATCGGTTCCACCTGGCAAAATAATCAGTATGTAAGAACTCGTGAAATGGATAAAGTGATTCCTGCATTTGAAGATTTTATGCAGAGATTTCAAATTGATACACTGGATTTTGGAATGATTCACTATGTTGACCAAATTGACGATTATAATGAAATAATGAACGGTCCCTTCATGGAATACGTTCGCAAATTAAAGGACGACGGAACAATCGCACATATAGGCTTAAGCACACACAATCCTGATGTTGGTTTGCTTGCCGTTAAAAATCCTGAAATTGAATTGCTGATGTTTTCAATCAACCCTGCTTATGACATGTTTGGTTCTATGGAGGATATTGAAGAATACAGAAAGGATGATGCTTACACTGATGATTTGTCCAGTTTGAATCCTCAAAGGGCAGAATTGTATGAATTGTGTGAAAGCACCGGAACTGCACTGACTGTAATGAAGGGTTTTGCAGGCGGAAATCTTCTTTCTGATGAAACATCTCCATTTGGAGTTGGCCTAACGCCGGTTCAATGCATACATTATGCATTGGAACAAAAAGGTGTTTCAAGTATTTTTGTAGGTGTCAAAACAGTTGACGAACTTTTGGAATCTTTAAAATACTGTGATGCAAGTGATGCCGAAAAAGATTATCATGAGATTTTAAAAAATGCTCCAAAACATTCGTTTGAAGGGCAATGCACATATTGTGGACATTGTCAGCCATGTTCCTCCGGGATTGATATAGCAATGGTGAATAAGTTGTTTGATCTTGCAAAAAACCATGATGAAGTCCCTGCCAGTGTACAGGAACATTATTCTAATTTGAAATTCAATGCAACTGAATGTATTGCATGCGGTGATTGTGAGCCTAGATGTCCATTTAATGTCCATATAGTTGATGTGATGCTGGATGCTCAGGATCTGTTCGGTTTTTAAAAATGTTTATTATTCTTGTGAACCAAAATATTAAGTGATTATTATGGCGTATGAAATTAAAAACAAAAAAAATATATCAACAATTGGTGTGCATGCCGGTCAGGAGGAAGTTGATGAGACTGGTTCAAGGGTAACACCAATTTATCAAACTACATCTTATGTATTTGACTCACCTGAGCAAGCTGCAAATCGTTTTGCACTTTCAGAAGGCGGAAACATTTATACAAGACTTACAAACCCTACAACTGAAGCTTTTGAAAAAAGAATGGCTGCAATTGAAGGAGGTACTGCTGCATATGCAACAGCTTCCGGAATGTCTGCCATATTTTATGCAATTATCAATTTGACTGCAGTTGGAGATAATATTGTATCTGCAGACAACCTATATGGCGGAACATATGAATTATTTGAAAATACTTTGGAGGAATTGGGTCGCAGTGTGACATTTGTTGATTCACAGTCCCCTGAGGAATTTGAAGCTGCAATCAATGATAAAACAAAAGCGATTTATGTTGAATCAATAGGTAATCCAAAACTTGATATTCCTGACTTTGATAAGTTATCCGAAATTGCACATTCACATGATATTCCTTTAATAGCAGACAATACTGTAGGTATCGGTTCTGTAAGACCATTTGACCATGGGGCAGATATCATTGCATCATCTGCAACCAAATACATTGGAGGGCATGGTACCACCCTTGGAGGAATTGTTATTGAAAAAGGGGACTTTGATTGGATGAATGGTAAATTCCCAACATTATCAGAACCTGATGCAACTTATAATGGTTTGGTATTTGGCGAAACATTTAAAGGAGCTGCCTTTACAACAAGAATCAGGGCTGTAGTTGGAAGGGATACCGGTGCAGTTCCATCTCCATTCGGATCATTTTTGCTCTTGCAGGGTCTTGAAACTTTAGGTCTTAGAATTGAAAGGCATGCTTCAAATGCAATGGCTGTTGCAAAACATTTGGAAGCTCATCCTAAAGTTGCCTGGGTAACATATTCAGGTTTAGAATCTTCTCCAAACCATGAAGTGGCTAAAAAGTATGCTGAAAAAGGATATGGGGGAATAGTTTCATTCGGCCTTAAGGCTGGTTATGATGGCGCTTTAAAATTCATTGAAAATGTTGAGCTGATTTCATTTTTGGCTAATATTGGTGATGCCAAGTCCTTGGTTACTCATCCTGCGTCAACTACACATTCTCAGTTGTCTGAGGAGCAGCAATTATCTACTGGAGTAACTCCTGATTTAATAAGGTTTTCAGTAGGTATTGAAGATATTGAAGATATTTTGGCTGATGTTGACCAGGCTTTGGATAAAATTTAATTATTTTATCTTTTTTTTTTAATTTTTATTAAGCTTTTCAATGATTTCTATTTGATAGGATTTTACTTTATTGTAATCCTTTTTGGTTTTTAAAACTTCATCAAAGCAGTCCAATGCTTCTTGTAGTTTATTTATTCTTCTTAAGATTAATCCATTATTAAATAATGCATAATGATAGTTCCTGTTAATCATTAGGCATTCGTCGAAGCAGTTTATTGCTTTATCCTATTTTGCAAACAGGAACAGTGAACAGCCTTTATAGTTTAGGGTATCAATGTCATTTCCATTGATTTCCAGAAGGATATTGAATAGTGAAATATGGGGAAATATTTTCAAGACTCAAATATGCTTCCGAGATTGCTAAAAAAGAATTGTCAATTTCTACTGCTACAGATATATTGTTCCAAATCTTTTCCCTAATTATGACTTTGCATATACTTTAAAGAGAAATAAGGTTAAGGAAATTATAAAGCCATACCTTAAATATACTTTAGATTTATGCGATAATCTATTAAATGAAAATAAATTTGATGCTTCAAATGTTGATAAAATTATTCTAGTGGGAGGATCCTGTTTAAGCCCAATTGTAAAAGAGGTTCTGGCGGAGAAATATGAAATTCCTTTGGAGGACAGTATCAACCCACTTACTGTTGTTGCAAAAGGAGCATCAATATATGCAGGAACTTTGAAAAAGCCGTAATCAGATAATAATCAAAATAAATTCTCATTAATATTGGATAGCCAAGAAAATGAAATCATGGCAAGACTATTCAGTTTGGATAGCAATTTTGTATTTATTGGATTTGATATAGAATTCGTGGGAGATAAGAGTTCCTCTGGAAAAATACCGATTAACCTTTATGGAACGTTCAATGATTCATGGGATATAAAAAATGGCGATACTATCCAAATATCCGATGATGCCGGATTTATCAAGCTTGATAGGGAATTTTCAACATCAGGATCCGACATTGAAATCAATGATTTGGTTGATGAATATCAAAAGCAATTAAAGATAATTGATTATTTAAATGATTTCACTAAGTTCAATGATTTTGATTGCTTGAAACTTATTGAACGGTTATTTGAATTGTCTAAAATTGATAGTTTGGCTTTGATTCCTTTAAAATCATGTCTGAATAAATTGGATAAATTAACTAATAAAGCACAAAATGAATTTGAATTTTCCATGCTTCTTGATAATGTAAGAAATAAAATCCACATTGCTCGTGAAAATCAATTATTTGGTGTTGAAGGGTTGAAATTGGATGAAGCTATTGAATATGAGGAGTTAAATAAATTAAAAATATTTATGTTAAATTGATTGAAGAATATGTAAATTTGAATAAAAATGAAGTTATTGAAGCATGTTTTTTTTTTAATTTAAGATATGATGGAGTCTATGCAAATCAAAGCAAGGCCGATGGCCTGATTGGTGATGCATTAATTGCAATAAGTAATTCTGATTATGAAGAATTATTTGGAATTGTAGAAAAATTATATGAACTTGATGAGAGAACAATGGGTGGAGATTTTTCATGAAAAATGATGAAAATTCAGCAAAATCAACAGTTGTACTGAATAAATACACTTCAGATGGATTTTTAGATTTTTATTATTCCTCTGATTTGGATGAAGTTATGAAAATACTTTCTAAAATGATGAAAAGGTAATTATTAATATCTAAAAAATATATATTATATTGGTGTATTTAATTGGACTTGTTTTATGCTGACTGGTATCAAATTGCAATTGCAATTCTTATATTTTTTGTTCTGACATTTGTTGGGATTTATATATCTAATAAGATTAGACAAAGCGACAACAGATTTCTCAATCCATTAGAATTTTTGCCTGAAGATGAAGTGCACACATTAAAACAGTTATATTTTCTTCTTATGATGGCATTTTGTCTTATAATTGTTTTATATTCATTTATATTTGCCGAAAATGATATTCTTTATTTTGCAATATTTGATGTTGTAGTTTCATTATTTATTGCAATAAATTTCTATAAAAAATCTATAAAAAATACACTTATTTTATTATTGTTAATTCCTTACGGATCTTTGATATATCTAATGTTCGGTATTAGTGTACTTGTGTTGATTGAATTTTTCCATATTCCAGTATTCATATATTTTATTAAAGTGTACTTTGATAAATTTATGGAATATACAAATTCTAATGGTTTGGGAGTAACAATTATCATGGTGTTTATGATTATTTTCATTAGTTTCTTCATAACTCAAATTGTTGAGCATAAAAATCCTTTGGATGCATTGGTTATGGTTTCTAATGCTTTTACAAGTAACGGTTATGCTGTTTTGGGAAAGTCCATTCCCGGAAAAATAAATAGTATTTTCTTAGTATGGGGAGGATATATAATATCTGGTGCAGGTACTGCTACCCTGACTGCCGCTATTTTAATAAGGCACTTCAATAAAAGAGTTAAAAGGTTGGAAAAAATAATTGAAGGGGAGGTTGAAGAATGAATGATGTTATGTTTTGGTTTGTTATGCTTTCATTAATCGAATTATTAGTTGTATCTGTTGCTTTTATAATTTCATGTGTTGTAGTGAAATTCATTATCAATAAATTAAATGAAAGCCAGTATTTAAAACACTCCCGATTCTTTAATCCTACTGAATACCTGCCTGATGAAGAGGTAATAACATTAAAGCAGGTGTTTTACTTAATAATGATAGTGCTTTTTGTTGTAAATATTCTATATTTATTTAATGTATGGTCCTATGAAGAGTATTATATCATCCTGTTGGATATTTTGCTTTCAATTTATCTTGCAATTCATGTTGAAAGGGATTCTTTAAAGAATAAACTTATATTACTATTGCTGATACCATTTGGATCATTAGGTATGTTATTATTCGAGAATATTTTCCTTTCGTTACTGGATTTGGTCCATTTCACTGTATTTATATACTTTATTAAAGTGTATTTTAATAAATTTTTAGATTATACAGAATCAAACAGTTTGGGAATAACTATATTGCTGTTGTTTTCAATAGTTTTTGTCAGCTTTTTAATCACTATGGCTGTGGAAAATGTTTCTCCAATAGACTCATGGGCTATGGTTTCCAATGCTTTTACAAGTAATGGATATTCTGTTTTGGGAAAGTCACTTCCTGGGAAATTGAACAGTATCTTTTTGGTTTGGAGTGGTTTTGTTTTATCGAGTGTAGGTACTGCCACCTTGACTGTTGCTATTGTGATGAAGCATATTAACGGAGACTTTGACCGTTTAGAAGAATTGGCTAAAAGGAATAGAAAGGATTAATCGATTTTGGCATCAAATTTTTTCAGTTCCGTTTCGTCACGGTTACTTCAATGAAATTTTAATTTAATCATTTGCTTAATTCACCCTAGGAATGGGTTCATTAACATTTTTAATTTATAATGATGTGATTTTGATAATATCTGTTTTTTAGGTATCTTTTAGAATAGAAATGTTTTTATAGGTTTAACTAAATATCATTAGCAAATAACAATTTTTGGAGGTGTTTTTTCATGAAAAGATATGATGAAGGAGAAGATATAAAAGTCAACAGAAGAAGCAGTGATAAAATTTACTTTGAATCTCCATTAATCCAATCAATTTCGGATGGTATTGATTTTCTAAGGGATGAAACTAAAGAAATTTTGGAAGAGTTGGATTCAACAGAATTCAAACAAAAAATTGATGAATTAAATTTGGAGGAAGTTGGTGAATATGCTGCAGGTCAAATTTCAGAAATTACTGATGAAATTTCTAAATTCAAGTCAGAAATATTTAACTCTGAAGACATTCCGGAATTTGTAAAGGAATCATCTGTAGATGCAAAAAGGGCATTGAATATGGATGCTGATTATGTTAGGCGTGCTCAAAGAAGACTGGACATGCTCGATTCAAATGAACCTGCTGATAAGTATAGAATTAACATGAGGGTTATAGAGCTATGTGATAAAGCTCTTGAGGTAAATTATAAAAATTGGCAGGCATATTATGTAAAGTCCCAAGCATTAATTAATTTGGGAAGATATGAGGATGCTATTTCCGAATTGGTTAAATCTCTTGCATTGAATGAAAATAATTGCGATGCATGGTTTGATATTGCCAGGTCCTATAAATTAAACGGAGAATATGAGGAGGCAATAGCAGTTTATGATTCAATTTTAAAACGTGATAATGAGTCATTTGGAGCTTATATAGGAAAAGCATATGTTTATTATGATATTGAAGATTATCAAAATGCAGATAACTTTTTCAAAAAAGCCAATTCAATAGAGTCTTTGGATGATGATTCAAAAATGATTTGGGTTGAGGTTCAAAATAACCTTTAATTCTTTTTTTTCAAGCCTGTAATATTTGACTTTATGGGCTTATCTGTATATTTTTATTTGCTTGTTTTTGATGTTGTAATCATTTTTCAATTTTGATTTAATGTAATTAAATATTTTTCATTAATTTTTTTGTTTAACTGTTAATTTTGAATATTTTTCAAAATATTTAATAATGTTTAAAAAAATAAAATATATTACCAATAATTAAGGTGATTATATGGCGAAAAATGCAATTATTACTGGAGGATCCAGAGGACTTGGTAAAGCGATGGCTTTGAAATTAGGTGAACTTGGATACAATGTAGCTATTAACTACAGAAGCGATTCATCCAAAAAATTAACTGAAGATTTGGTCGAAGAAATTAAATCAGAATATGGTGTAGAAGCTATTGCAGTACAAGCTGATGTAAGTAAATTTGAGGACTGTGAAAGGTTAGTAAATGCAACTGTTGAAGCTTTTGGTGAAGAAATTGATGCATTAGTAAATAATGCTGGAATTACCAACAACTGCAATTTCATTGATTTACAGCCTGAAGACTATGAAAGGGTCATTAACACAAACCTTGTAAGTATGATGCACATGTGTCACTTGGCATTACCATATATGGTTGACCGTGATACTGCAATTGTATGTACTGCATCTGTTGGTGGTTTGACTGGTGTAATCAACCAAGCAGATTACTGTGCTGCTAAAACTGGTGTAATCGGTTTGTGCCGTGCACTCGCTTTGGAATTTGCTCCAAGAAAAGTAAGAGTTAATTCAATTGCACCTGGTATGATAATGACTGACATGTTAAAAGGTGTAAATCAGGATGAACTAAATGCACTTGCTGCAACAATCCCTCTTGGTTACATTGGTGAACCTGAAGAAATAGCTGGTGCTTTAGAATATATTTTAACAGCTAATTACTTGACTGGACAAGTTATTTCCCCTAATGGTGGATTTGTATTACAATAAGGTTTTTCAACCTTATTTTTCTTATTTTTTATATAAAAGTTCCATTATCTGAATTTTTTCCATAAATCAGTTTGAAGAACACTGTTTTCGCTAACTTTTTCAAGCTTTAAAAATAATTCCCATGGCATGGACACTGTCATGTAATCATTCGGTATAAAGTGTTTCATTTTAGATCGTCCTGCAAAGTCAATTGGACTTAGGATAGGTTTCGGATCATCGCTTTCAGCTTCTCTGAAAACAAAGTTTCCAATTGCCTGACATGATGATGCTTGAGGTGTTAATATGCATGCATTATTGTCTCTAAATGATGAATTAATCTGGATTAACACGGTTAGCTCTATTGGATTTACGGTGAATATCACGGATTTTGGAATTTCTTCTTCATTTAAATCTTCAAGGCCTTTGAAAATCACATATTCTCCTTCGTCATATACTGGTCTTGATTTGATGCCGTTTTTTGCAGTTTCAAAATCACAATATATTCTTTCACCATGTCTGAACATTTCGCGGGTTGGCTTAGCCAGGTTTTCAAGTTTTTTTTCATATTCTTCCTGGTCTGGTGCTGAATCGACACCTAATGATAAGAATGATGCTTGAAAATCAATTGCATCTTCATTGGCCATACCTGATCCCCATCCAAAACCTACTGAGATTCCTCCGCAGGTTATGTGTTCTCGTCCGAAGTAGGTTGTTTTTCTTTTGGCAATTGTTTGTGCAACAAAGCTCATTACGCATCCACCTTTTCCTGCTTTTGGACCGATTGCATTTTCTGGTTTTTTGTCGGATTTAAGTAAGACGATCGGTGGAAATTTCATGTCCAATTCTTTTGATATTATACTTTCCATATTATTGCCTCAAATATGATTTTGTTTGTTATTGTAAAAAAATTTGGCGGAAAATTTTTCGATGAATTCAAAAGAGTGAAATTTTGCAAATTGGTTCTGTTTAAATATCATTATATTGAATAATTTTTAGAATATATTATTGTATCATTGTTTATTTTTTACATATTTTTTTATATCTAAATTATTTTAAAGAATTTTTAAAAAAGTGAAACATTTATATATTACTTTGATTAATCTAAAATAGGAATTTAGTGAGGTGAAAAAAATGCGTAAAATTACTGTGGCCATATTGGCCCTAATCATAGGCGCCATGTTAATCCCTGTTGGATTTTCAGGCGAAGCAAATTCCGTTGTAATAACTTATGGTGAGACAACTCACGCAAATTCAGATTACAAATCAATTGTGGATAATTTCTTTAAAAGCCAATCAAATGTGGACTTAAATAGTGCAGATTCAAAAATCATTACTGCTGATCAGGTAAATAAGATATCCGGTGGAATTACAGGAAAAACTTATGACTCAAGCCAAATTCTTTCATCTGCACTGGTTAATTTAAATGATAATAGCAATCTTAAGGTAAGTGTTGACAAATCAAAAATCACAACCATAACCGGTGACATGTACATTTCAGCTTTAAAATCCGCTGGAATTACTGCTGGTCATGTTTATGTAACAAGCCCTGTATCTGCAACTGGTGAATCTGCTCTTGCAGGTATAATGAACTCATATGAGGAAGCAACTGATGTAACAATTCCTGAAAACGTAAAAGAAGCAGCAACAGATGAAATTTCAACTCAAGCTGAAATCATGAACAACTCAGGGGTTGATGCAGATTCATTATCAAAATTGGTTGATGATGTAAAACAGGATGTTTCCAAAGATAATGTAACAGACCATGACACAATTGTTAACATAATTAACAATAAGGTGCAAAACAATAATATTAACATTACAAATGGTGATGTTGAAAATTTGGCAAACACTATTGAGCAAGTACAAAACGTACAAGGTGATGTAAACCATTATAAAACTCAAGTAAGCGATTTTATGGGTGGCAATTCAACAAGCGGATTTTCACTTGATGGATTGTTGGATTGGATTGAATCCTTTGTTGCGGGGATTTAATTCCTTTTATTTTTTTTCTGAATATTTCTTATTTTTAGGCAGTAATTATCCGTTTTTTTTTAGAATTTGATTATTTGTCCATTTCTAAAGAATATATTATTATAATTAAATTTACAGGCGATACATGGTGCTGTTTAAAAAATCAGATGAAGATGGTTAAATATTTTTTTGACATTTTTACTTTATTTTTTTTAAAATTAAATGTAAAGTATTTTAGTTATGGATTACATATAATCTATAAATATTATTAAATTGGGGTAATTATTTTGAGATATTTTAAAATTAAAAACTTATTAAAAATTTCAATAATTTCAATACTTCTTGTAATGTGTGTAGGGTCAATATACGCTACAGACAATGCAGATATTAATTCCATAAACCCTCATGATTCAATAATTTATGATTTAGATGATGTATTATACGAAATTGATGATTCTGATTTGGATGAGTTTGATGATTCTGATTTGGATTTAGATGATGATTTGGATGAGTTTGATGATTCTGATTTGGATTTAGATGATGATTTGGATGAGTT
>NZ_CADCJB010000027.1:28764-65440 GCF_902801725.1 uncultured Methanobrevibacter sp.
ATTTGGATTTAGATGATGATTTGGATGAGTTTGATGATTCTGATTTGGATTTAGATGATGATTTGGATGAGTTTGATGATTCTGATTGGAATGAATTAGGTTATTATGAATCATTTAAAGATTTTGATTTGGAAAATATCGGATATGTGGCCAGTAAAGGACTTAAAAGTTTTGATTATTTGGAATTTAAAATTATCTCTTATTTGAATAAATTTGGAAATTCTGATGAAAATTGGACTGAAAGCGATGAATTTTTGGCTGAATACAAGTTATATTTGGATAATTCAAGTAATTATGCTTTAAATGAAAGCAATGAATGTTATGAACTTTATTTGAAAATTTATGATTCAATCGTGTCCACTTTTGGAGAATATAATCTAACTCAAAACGAAACAGATTATCTCAGTTTTTTAATTATATTTTATTTAAATCACTATGGTAACTGTTCTGATATCGCTTGGAACGAATCCTGTAAGTTTTCTACTTGTTGTCCACCATACTATTTGACTATGTCACACCCAATTGTTTTAGCATCAGGTTCTGCTCCTGATGATCATGTTGACGGTTATGGGGGTTCAGGTCCTTATAATCCGGGTAGCTATGGAAATGTAGTTTACAGCAATATCTTAAGCAATATCTTAAACAATTCTACAGATTCAAATTCAACTCAATTAAATAATTCCACAATTACTGTTGCACCGAAGAGCACTAATGGAATATATGATTTCTTAATGGTTCTCTTTGTTATTGTAATGATGGTATTGGTAATTATTTAATTTACCTTCTTTTTTTCTTTTTCAGCATTGTTGAAATTCCATTTCTTTTTAACCAAAATCTTTTTATTAATTTGTTAATAAATTATTAACAATGGAGGTTCAATTAATGACTATTGTAAAACATTGTCCTAAGTGTGGAAGTGAACTCAGCGATGATGCGGAATTTTGCACAGAATGTGGTTGTAATCTTTCAAATGGCTCATCTCAGGAGTTAAATGTCAAAAAAGGCTTTTTCAACACATTGGACGATAAAGTTAATTATTCAATAATAATTTTTTCATTTGTAATTTTCGGAATATTTTTGTTTGCAGGTTCTTTTCTATGGTCACAGTTTCTGGCGAATCGATCAATTGATTTGATAACTTATATTATGTTAACTGTGGTGTTTTCGGTATTTTTCGCAGGAATCTTTGTCGGATACTTCGGATGTGATGACAAATCATATGTTTTACCAAATTTTTCAATGTATTTGGGTAGCATATTTGCAGTAGTACTATGCGGTTTGGGTTTGATTTTCGCCTTTTTAATGGGAATATTGACTAGTATTTCTTCTGCTTTTTCATCTTTGGCAAATCCTTCACCATATGCAAGTTCATATCAACCGAAAACTTCAAGTTTCACTCCTAATTTTGATTTAAGTGGTATTTTTAAGATAATGCTGTTCATATTATTGATACCTGTTTCAGCTTACTTTGGAGTTTTCTTGGGGTATTTCTTAAAGCAAAATATTTAATTAATATTTTGTTATCAATTTTTTTACAAAAAAGCTATAATTGAACCATTTAGTATATATACTTATTAACTACATAAATTAATTCATTAATAGATTAAATTTAATTAAATAAAGGTTCGATAATATGGTTAGATTTTCACAATCTCTTGATGATAAACAATCAAATAATAGAGAAAAACAACGCGAACAACTCAAGGATAATCATCATTATTATTCTCATGAAGAAAGGCAGCCTCATGTAGTTCACATGCCGAAAGAGGATAATATTTACAGGCAAGTTCCTAATCCTGAGTATCAAAGACCTGTTTATCAAAAAGAAGATAATTTCTATAGGCCTCCTCAAAGAGCGGAAAGTTCTGAAATCGCTTTTGAAAGACCTAATGTTATTGAAAAAGAATCCGTTAAACCAGATTATCAAAGACCTGAATTAAAATTTCCGCCTAATCAGAATATCCAGTTCGGTGTGGAATATTCTCCAAATTCAAAACCTCCAGTAATTGGTAATAACCATACTATAAGGTCTAATTCAATTATTTACAATGATGTGGTCATTGGGGACAATTTTAGAACTGGGCATAATGTTGTTATTCGTGAAAATACTAACATCGGTGATGATGTTTTAATAGGAACCAATACTGTTATTGAAGGTGATGTAATCATTGGAAATGATGTCAGTATACAATCTAATGTGTATATTCCAACTAATTCAGTAATTGAAGATAATGTATTTATTGGACCTTGTGCTTGTTTTACAAATGATAAGTATCCTGTAAGGATTAACTATGATCTTCAGGGGCCTAAGGTTAGACGTGGAGCTTCAATTGGAGGCAACACTACATTCTTGTCTAATGTTGAAATTGGGGAAGGAGCTATTGTTGCTGCAGGAGCTATTGTAATTCATAGTGTTCCTCCATTCTATTTAGCTATTGGAACCCCTGCCCGTATCAAACCGCTTCCTGACCATTTAAAAGTTCCAAATAGATTTTAGTTTGTAAATATAAAGGAGATTATTTAATGGCTATATATAAATGTAAGATTTGTGGTTATGTTTTTGATGAAAATAATATTGAAGAAGGTTTAAATATCCCTGCAGGGACTAAATTTGAGGATTTGCCATCTTCTTTTAAATGTCCAAAATGCAGGATGGCCAAGGCAATGTTTCAAAAAGTTGAATAATTTTATATATTGCTAAAATGAAAAATATTATTAATTAAATTATAAAAGTTTAAATACTAGACAATTTAATAAAAACATAATAAATCTATAAGGAGATTGTTATCATGGCAAAATTTAAATGTAAAATTTGTGGATATGTAACTGACGAATTTGACGAACTCCCAGAAGACTACAAATGTCCTATGTGTGGCGCTAGCGCTGACATGTTTGAAGAAGTAGAATAGGGGAAGTTAAAATGGCTTTTGTTTGTAAAGTTTGTGGATACGTCCACGAAGCAGATGAATTACCAGAAGGTTTCACCTGCCCAATGTGTGGTGTAGGTGCAGAAAACTTTGAAGAACAATAAGTTTCTTCATTTCTTTTTTTTATATTTTTTCCAAAAATTGTTTATTTTTATATTCAACGCTAATTTTGCCTGAATATTTCTCAAAAATCTTTTTTATATCTCTATTGTCGTTGGATACGATATCATAGTTGACTTTATCTGAGTAATCCTTATCAATAGTTGTTAGCTTGTTATTTCGAACTTCAGTATCTGCTATTTTGATGTCAGAGTATTCAAAAGTAATCCTGTAAACGTCATATTCCTCAATTTCAACGATTTCAGCTTCACCGATAGCCTCCAGAACTGATTTTGAATATGCCCTTACAAGTCCTCCGGCACCTAATTTAATTCCTCCAAAGTATCTTGTAACAACAGCGGTAACATTATGAAGCTCGTTTTTTCTTAAAACATTTATCATTGGTCTTCCTGCGGTTCCACCAGGTTCTCCATCATCATCAAAGCCTTCGCCATCGCTTACGATATATGCTGTGCAGTTATGGGTAGCATCGCTGTACTGCTCATTCAGCTTTTGGATAATTTCCTTTGATTCTCTTTTTGTTTTGGTTGGAAATAATGAGCAAATAAATTGAGATTTTTTCACATTGATTTCACATTGGACCGCTTTTTTTATTGTTTTCATAATATCCCATATATTTATATAATTAATCAAACATATTATAGTTAATTAATTTTTCAAGGTGTTAATGTTGTCAAGTAGATCTGCTACAGTATTGGTAATTGCTATAGTTGCTATTGTTGCATTTTGTTTAGCCAGTGTATTTGGCGCTATGACAGGACCAATATCAATTTTACCGAATGGAAGTGAAGAAGGCGGTGTTTTAGATAATTTGTCTTCTTTTGTTGAACATGGAGATACTGGAGAAAGTTATGGTAATACTAACTATGATAATCATTATTCAGAGGATTCCCATAATGGCGGCTCTAATGTAGAGACAACTACTGATTCAGGTCACTCTGAGGATACGTCAGGTTCTCAGGAACAGTCATCATCAGGTGATAATTCACATGTTGAAACAACTACTCAACAATCATCTGAAACTCATACATCAGAAAGTTCCAGCAGTTCCAATGTCGAAACCACAACTGCTTAATCTTTATTTCTTTTTTTTTAAAAATCTAATAGTTTTTCAACATCCAAAAGCACGGAATTGATGGCCAGACTAAATAATCTTTTTCCGTAAACTTCATCTACATAGACTCCGTTTTCTTCAACATCCCTTGCCCCCTCTTCGATGTTGGGGTCATTTTCACGAGCTTTTTTGAATCCATGCAGTCCGACTTCCTCATATTCGTCAACATTTGCCTGATTTTCAATTTCGTTTTCATTTAAAATTCCTAAAACTTTTGCCATGGATAATTCTCCGCTTCCTCCATGAGGGCCTTCTGATGAGATTACCTTGTTGTTGAATATAATTGATAAATCGGTTTTATCTTCAATATCCCATAATTCTGTCATAAGGGGGATGTTTCCGCCATGAGCATTTACGATAACAACCTTTTCTATGTCTAAGTATTTTTTGGCAGATTTAAGTGTACAAATGACATTTTCTTTTAGTTCTTCAAGGGAAACATGCACGCCGTGGTCAATTTCGTCTAATTCATATGCTGGAAATATTATTCCTAAAAATTTCGCTCCTGTTTCAAGGGCTGATTGAAATGCTATATGTGCTCCGATTTTTGCATCGGTATCTATTGGAAGGGCGGGGCCATGGTTTTCCAAGTGTGATCCAAGGGCTATTATTCCAATTTTGTGAACTCCAGGATCTTTAATTTTACCTGCACGATATCTTAATTCCGCCATGTTTTCACCTTATAATTCAAAGTTCCAAATGTCATCGCCGACATAATGTTTTGTTTCAACGGCTTTTCCGGAATCGTTTTCAACCATTTCTTCGCCGTTTATTAGACTCACTCCAATGGCTAGTGGTTTTCCATGTGTTTCATCAATGATTAAGACAATATCTCCTTTTTCAATCCCCTCATCGGCAGCTACAATTCCAGGGCTCATGATGTCTGCGCCATTGCTCACAAATCTGATTGCACCCATATCGACAGTTACTTTTTTGCTGTCGATTTGATTTGCAAGAGCTGCTTTGAGTGTTGGGAATGGCTTGTCGTCAATTATTATGATGTAAGGTTCTCCATCCACTAAAATAAATGAATTCGGTTCTGCTTCCAGTATTTCAACATTTTTTTTGTTTTGAAGCAAATCGCCGTATTCTCCTAATTCCACTTTTATCTCTTTGATTTTTTTCTTTTTCAAGAAGTTTCTTTTTTTAACTTTAATGCTCATGTTTTTTGCCTATCATATTTTAATGAATAATATTTTTGGATTATGAATAAATAAATTTATTTATTTTTTTGTTTAATTTTTCTTATGGAATATTTGTTGTTTCTTGAAAAAACATATCTGCAGTCTATTTTTTCGCCCAAATTTGCAATATTGAATGGAGGGTCTTTTCGGGTATATTTTCCAATTGAATTTGCGTTATGGTTTATTAATAGGTCTATGCTTAAGTTTATCAGGTTGAGTTCTTGTTTACTGAACCTGGCCTGGGGGATAATAGTCAGGTAGTATCTGTGTATTATCCTGTTGTAATAAGGCTCCTTTCGTAAAAACAGATGTTTTTTTCCAATCAAATCTTCAGTTACTTCTTTGAAATGTTTGGGTTTGATCCCTTTTTTAGACTTTATGTAGGTTTCTTTTGTAAGCAAAGTTCCGTATAATTCATAATAATTAAAATCAATGAAGTATAGTAACGTACATAGTACTGTTTTTCCTACATTAGGTTTGTTATAGCATTTGGATAGAATATAGATAATTAGCTTAACGTATTTGTCCTTGTCGAATTTCATTTTATTACCGGTGATGGTTGGTTGTTTTTGATTTATATTTTGGTTAATATTTAAGAAAACACCGAGAGCATTTGAAAAGTATTCCATATTTTTAAAATTTAAATTCTTGGAGTTATAATATTACTAATTAGGTAGTTTTTTCATTCTTTTTGTTAAAAATAAGGTAACCTTTATATAGTAGTTGAATTATAATTAATAGTATTAGTTTTAATTAGGTTTTGTCTTATCTTAACTTGATTATATTATGTCTAATAATGAGTACTTACTCAAATTTGATTAATAAAACTAAAATTTTGTAATAATATAAGGTGATATAATGAGCGGACAAAATGTTCAAAGACCACTTGATGCATTAGGAAAATCTGTAGATTCTCCAGTTTTAATAAAACTCAAAGGAGATCGTGAATTTAGAGGCACACTTAAGAGCTTTGATTTACACATGAACTTAGTTCTTAACGATGCAGAAGAGTTACAAGACGGGGAAATTACTAGAAGACTCGGTGTTGTCCTCATAAGAGGAGACAATATTGTTTATATTTCACCATAAATATTATTCGATACTTATTTCGAGATCATATTTTTAACGATAACTTAAGGAGGTGTATCAATGTCAAAGGGAACTCCATCAATGGGTAAAAAGAATAAAAAGACCCATATCAGATGCAGAAGATGTGGTAGAAACACTTATCACATACGTAAAAAAGTCTGTGCTTCTTGCGGATTCGGTAAATCCAAAAAACTAAGAAGATACAGTTGGCAAAATAAAAAACCAACTACTAGACAAAGATTAGTATAAGTTGGTTAATGCTTTTGAAGATTATTTAATAATCTTCTATCAAATCTATTTTTCAGGTAACCTTTCAATCACCATATGTTTATTAATAACTTTTTTTAGATACATTCATACACATTTAATTCATTCAAATTAAAATATAGTGGAGGTATCATCATGACAAATTTAGGTGATGTTGCTAAAGATAATAATGTTAATTTAGAAGATTCTGTTGTTTTTGTTAAAGGCGATGATGATATTTTGTCTGTAGACATTAAAAATGTTGGAATAAAACAAAGAGCCGACGACACTATGGGCGTTAGATTTTCCATTACTCCAAAACAGACAAAAGAATTAGAAAGATTTTTTTCTAAATTTCAAAATGGAGAAAAACTTTACTTTAATATTTCACAAACCGGCTACAGGCCAGTGTATTTTAGGGGACTTTCACCGGTCACAAAAGAAGTAAGCACAGAATATGATGCGAAATTTAACGTGACTCTATTCGTGCAGAAGGCTATTGCAGTTCCGGATGACAATTATTTTGAACCGACTTGTGAATGTTGTGAATTTTGCCACATTGGATAACTTGTGGTTGTAATCACTGCTTAAACTGGAAAAATATCCCAAAGATATTCGAAATTTCTATATTATGAGGAATTTGCGAATAATCTTTGTTTATCTATTTTTTTTAAAATTCATCCTCTACTGCTTCCCACAAATCAGTAGCCCATCCTTTGGATCCGTCAATTACCATGTCCAACAGTCTTACTTTACCGTCTTTGAATCTGAATAGTCTGTAGTCCTGTTGCGGTTTTTTTGCGGTTCCTTCTTTATTGCAGTCAAGATATACTCCTTCAGAGTATTCCTGATTAAAGTTTCCTGCTTTTACAAAGTCTCCAACAAGTGAATATCCGTTGGTTACACTTTTATCTAATTTTTCTACTGTTTTTAGCCATCCGCCTTGTGCTCTAAATTTTATATCTGGATCGATTCTTGTAATTTCTTCTTGCCAATTTAAAATCATATTACCAAATCCTTTTCGATATTATGTTTGCCGAAAACTTATTTAAATGAAAAGTAAGAGAGCATTTGGAAAGAAATAATTTAATAACAATAGTTATATATTTTCAGTTTCAATATAAATTATATATAATTAAAATTCCAAAATTATATATGCATATTTATAAATCATTTTGGACTTTTGATTATGAATTCATTATTTGAAAAATTTGGAATAAAAACGGAAAACAAACGTATATATGAGATGGCATTCACTCATGGTTCTTATGCAACAAAAATGGGACTGAATTATACTTATGAAAGATTGGAGTATTTAGGTGATGCTGTTTTAAGTTTGATTGTATCTGAATATTTATATAAGATGTATCCTCAATATGAAGAAGGTAAACTTACAAAATTGAGGGCGAACTATGTCTGTCAGAGTGCTTTGATTTATTATTCTCATGAATTGGGATTGGGAGAATATCTCAAAATATCCGTTGATGAATTGCCTTTAACAGAAAATGAAATACTGTCTATTAAAGCCGATATTTTCGAGTCATTTTTAGGGGCAATATTCCTGGATCAGGGCATAGAATTAGCAAATGATTTTCTGTCCAAAGTAATTTTCAAATATATTGATGAAGAAAAGGTATTTTTCCGAGATTATAAATCTTCAATGAAAGAATATGGGGACGCTGAAGATATAGAAATAACCTATGAAGTATTGGAAGAACATGGATTTCCTCATAATAAAACATTCATAATGGCGATTTTAATTGATGGGGAAATGTTGGGTATAGGAAAAGGAAAGAATAAAAAAGAAGCTGAACAAGCAGCTGCTAAAGTAGCAATTGAAAAATTAGGTGTTTTAGATGAGTGAAGAATCTGTTGGGATTGTTGAAACTAAATATCTCAATATTGAAGAGCCAATTGAATTGGATAGTGGTAAATCTCTTAAAGAAGTCACTGTTGCTTATGAAACTTATGGTGTACTCAATAAAGAAAAATCAAATGCTATTTTAATCTGTCATGCATTGACCGGTGATGCCCATGCTGCAGGTTGGCATGAAGGCGATAAAAAACCAGGATGGTGGGAAATAGTTATTGGTCCGGGCAAAGCATTGGATACAGAAAAATACTTTATAATTTGTTCTAATGTTTTGGGCGGTTGTAAAGGAACAACAGGTCCTAGTTCTATCAATCCTGATACTGGAGTCGAATATGGTATTAATTTTCCAGTAATTACAATAAAGGATATGGTTCATGTTCAAAAGAAATTGGTTGATTCAATGGGAATTGACCAGTTATATGCAGTTATAGGCGGATCCATGGGGGGAATGCAAGTTCTTCAATGGATGGTGTCTTATCCTCAAATGATGAAAAAGGCGGTTCCGATGGCTACTGCAGCAATGTCCTCACCTCAGCAAATTGCATTTAATGCTGTAGGTCGCCAGTCAATCTTTTCCGATCCTGATTGGAATAACGGAAACTATTATGAAGTTGGAAAGATTCCAAAGAATGGCCTTTCAATAGCCCGTATGATTGCCCACATTACTTATTTGAGTGATGAATCAATGTATATCAAATTTGGTCGTGACCTGCAGGACAAGGATGAAATAAGCTATGATTTCACGACAGATTTTCAGGTTGAAAGCTATTTGAAACATCAGGGTGAATCTTTTGTAAAGAGATTTGATGCCAACAGTTATCTGTATATTACAAAGGCTGTTGACCTATTTGACCTGTCTGAGAATAACTCATTGATTGACGGTTTCAAGGATATTGAAGCTAAAATTGAAGTTATATCAGTGGATTCCGATTGGTTATATCCGACTGAACAGAGTACTGAGATTGTAACTGCACTCAATGCCAATGATGTGGAAGTATCATTTTCGGAAATAAAATCCAATTATGGGCATGATGCATTTTTACTTGAAAAGGGACAGCTGAACTTTATCCTGTCAAAATTTCTGGCAAACAATGTTG
Organism: uncultured Methanobrevibacter sp.; assembly: GCF_902801725.1. Classification (GTDB taxonomy): domain Archaea; phylum Methanobacteriota; class Methanobacteria; order Methanobacteriales; family Methanobacteriaceae; genus Methanocatella. The sequence continues at coordinate 38,415 of NZ_CADCJB010000027.1, forward strand.
TTACAGATTTGATGAAAGAGGTAATTGTTACTATTAAAGCCAATGCTGATGTTGAGGAAGCAGCTAAATTGATGCTTGATAAGCAGGTTACTCATATTCCTGTTGTAACTGATGACTATAAGTTGATAGGTATTGTTACAAGCTGGGATTTATCCAAATCAATTGCCACTAACACTAATCGTCTGAAAGATATTATGACCACTACAGTTAAATACTGTTATGCTGATGATTCTATTGAAAATGTCGCTCGGATGATGAGTCAATATGATATATCATCACTTCCTGTCGTTGATGAGGATATGAAAGTATTGGGAATTGTTACAACTGATCAAATTAGTCATTTATTGGGTTAAATTACTAATTTACTTTTTTTTATTTTATAATTTTAAGGAGACATTATTATTTCTAGAAAAGATAAGTTTATTGATGGTGCTAAAAAGGGTATTCCAATCACATTTGGATATGTTCCAATGGGAATTGGTTATGCTGCAATTGCCATAAAGGCAGGTTTCACACCATTGCAGACAATTTCAATGTCTTTTTTAGTATATGCTGGTGCCGGACAAATCATTGCGGCATCAATGGCTCTTTCAGGGGCAACGGCAATAGCAATCATATTGACAAATTTTGTTGTTAATTTAAGGTATTTCGTAATGTCAGCATGTGTCCTGAATCAGGTTGAAGAGTCAAATACTCCTTTAAATATCTTGGCAGCTCATGTTACTGTCGATGAATCATTTGCGATGTTTTCGCTTTCTGAAGATTCATCAATTTGGATATATTTGGGAATTGCAATAACTGCCTGGTTAAGCTGGTGTTTTGGAGCTGCAATCGGTGTGGTATTGCTTGACTTGCTTCCGGTCATTGTTACAAACAGTTTCAATATCTCATTATATGCTTTGTTTGTAGCTATTCTGGTTCCGTCCATTAAAGAATCAAAGCAGATTGCTCTTTTGGTTTTAGTCACAGCAGTTTTAAATATTGTTTTATCTCAATTTTTGGGAAACTGGTCTTTGATTGTATCAACACTTGTCGGTGCGGGAATTGGAATGTATATAGTTGATGATGAATACTTGCTTTCGGGTGATGCATAATGGATTATGTTAGCTTGGTGATTTTAGGCTGTGCAATTGTAACATTTATTCCAAGGCTGATTCCTGCATTATTCATTGATAAACTTGATTTTCCTCCTAAGGCAGAGAAATTCCTGAATTTGATTCCATATACTGCCCTTGCGGCATTAATATGTCCTGGAGTGTTGACAGTTGACAATCAATTGTGGTATATAGGTTTGATAGGTGCTGTTGTAGCGGCAGGTCTTGCTTGGAAGAAGGTTCCTCTCGGAGCTATTGTAATTTTGACTGTTGTTGTGTTGATAACTGTTTATTCTATCGTTCCTTTCTTTTGAATTGTTGTCTTAACAATATGGGGTTATATGTGGGTTGGATTGGGAAGCGATTGTCGGATTTATTGATTAAATTTAATGAAAAACTTGTTTTTGATTTGATTGATTTTCGATTGATTATTCAGTTGGCAAAAAATAGTTATGAAAATGTTTTTTTTTTAGTCCCAAGTATATTTGAGGAAAAATGGGTTCGGTTCAACATGATTATTTATGAGCAACTATGATTATATCATCAAATGTGTTAATGAAATATTACATATGTTAAAGATTAATTACCTACTATATAAATGTTTTTTTTAATTATCTCTATGATAATAATAATTTAAATCAATTTAAATTATAAAAAAACTATTATATATATATGTTAATTAAATAAAAAACTATGGAAATTTATATAATATAATTTTACAGTTATTTTTGATTTTTTAAACTATTTTAAATAGATATAATTAAGTTTATAAAAAATAGTAAAGTTTATATACTATGTAAGTTAACATTAACATAAGTAATTATATTTTAACATAATTGCTTAGTTACTTAAATACTTTTTGCAAAAATGAATTAATTTGTGGATTACAATGAGAACCATGATTAAATATTTAAGACAAGAGCTCAAAATGAGCCAAAAAGAACTGGGTGAAAAAGTTGGAGTAACTCGTCAAACCATTAATGCGCTGGAAAATGGTAGATATAATCCATCTTTATTTTTAGCTTACGAAATAACCCAGGTTTTTAATAAAATAATGTTCAAAGGTGATCGAGAGAAATATTTCATTATGGAAGAGATATTCATCTTCGATGATGATTACTATTAGGTGATAAAATGATTTTAGAAATATATAAAGATGCACTGGAGTATTCAGCTAAAGACTGGAAAACTCTAGTATTATTAGGGGTAATTTGTTTATTCAGTTTTTTATTGCTACCAATTTTCCTGATTGCAGGATATAATTATAGGGTTGTTAGCAATGCAGTACATGGAATTATCAATGGAAGAGACCCATTGCCGGGGTTCGATGATTTAGTAGACATGTTTGTTGATGGGGTAAAAGTTGTAATTGTCCAAATTGCGTATTTGATTGTACCTGTGATTTTATTCCTAATCTTTGCATTCATCGCAACCTATTTGAACGACATGGCTGCAGTCGTATTAGTGATTATCGGATCTTTAATTACATTGGTGGTTGGTGTGATTGCATATTTGATGAGTCAAATGGGATTGTGTCACATGGCATACAATGAGGGAGTATTTTCAAAAGCATTTGAATTACGTGAAATAAAAGAAATCATTGATGAAATTGGTTGGTTTAAATGCATCTTAACCTATTGTGGTTTGATTATCATAACATTTGTCATTTCAACTGTTGTATCAACCATTATTGGAGCTGTATTCACAGTGTTTGGATTTTCAGGTCTTCTGTTCAGTGCTGAAGCAGCAAGCGGAATATTCATTTTCGGTATGTTGGTCAATTGGTTAATTTCCTTGTTCATTGTCGGACCATATTTAGGAATATTCAATTCAAGATCCATAGGATTATTATATACAATGCAAATTTAAGGTGATAATGTGGCAAGCATAACAGATTGTGTCGTTGAAGGATTGAAATATCCTTTCAATGACATCAAAAAACTTTTAGGATTAGGAGTTCTGTTTGCGTTGATAAGTGCATTATCCACATTTATTAGCACACAATCATTTGAAGTTTCTACAATAACAATGAATTTTGTTGAAAATGCAAATGGCACTGTTTCCCAGATGGCTTCTTCACAATTGCCAACCGGAAACATTTATCTGATAATTGGATTGTCTGTACTTAGTTTCATTGTCTCTTTATTTATATTAGGCTACCAGTATGATATTGTAAAGTTTGCAATAGACAAAAAGCCTGAACTTCCAGGATTCAACGATGTAATTGATCTCTTTGTCAAAGGGATAAAATATTTCATCGTCGTCGTTGCGTACAATGTCATTCCAATGATTGTATTGTTTGCTGGTATGGTGTTTGGTGGTGACGTATCAGTAATGATGGTCTTCATATTGATTTCAGTGGTACTGTTTATAATCGCATATTTCCTTCTTGTCATGGCAATAAACAATATGGTCGCTCATGACAGCATTAAAAAGGCATTCGACTTTAAGGAAATAACAGACAATATCGCTAATTTCGGATGGGGAAAGTATGTTGGGATAATCATCTTTACAGTTATTGTATATGTGATTATCATGGTTGCAGTAAGCTTTGTTTTAAGCTTCATTACTGTAGCACTTTCAATAGCTATCCCAAATCAAATAATAGCAATATCAATCGTTGCAATAATTGAAGGATTGTTTATAGATTCCTATGCGTCAATATTCTTCAATAGGGTATGCGGATCAATATATAGGGAATCAATTAAATAGTTGGAATGTTTAAACACATTCCGCATTTTATTTTTTTTTAATAATTTTTGGAGGTTTTAATGTGGCAGACTATGTCATCGAAACAAATAAGTTGTCAAAAATAAACAATGTGTATGCTTTTAAATCTCACATATCCAAGCAGTGGGAATATACTTCTCTTTGGTAAAAATCCAAAAAGTCATTCAAAAGAAATTTATCCAAAAATAGGATCAATTATTGAAACTCCGGGTTTTTATGAAAATTTAACTGCATATGAAAACTTAAAACTCATTGCAAAAATAAGGGGAGATTTCAATCCGCAGGATATAAATTCAGTTCTTGAAATGGTTAATCTGGATAAAGATAAATCAAAAAAGTTCAGCGATTTTTCATTAGGTATGAAGCAACGTTTGGGAATAGCTGCCGCTATTATGCACAGTCCTGAATTGCTGATTTTGGATGAGCCAATCAATGGTCTTGATCCTTTCGGAATCAAAGAGATAAGGACATTACTTAAGAGATTGTCCCATGAATTTGGAATAACAATCCTGATTTCATCCCATATTCTAAGCGAAATAGAAAATATTGCAGATGTCATCGGATTCATGGACAATGGAGTTCTGATAGATGAAATTTCAAAAGAAGAATTATACAATCGATTAAATAAATTTGTTGAATTTGAGGTATCTGATGTTGAATTGGCTAGAAATATATTTAATCTATTGGAGCTTAAGGAAAATGAGGATTTTGCAGTTGGCGGACATACAATTCGTTTGTATACTCATCTGGAGATGAGGGATAAATTCAATGCATTATTTGTAAAATCAGGAATTGATGTTAAAAAGGTAAATTTATGTGAAGAAAACCTGGAGGAATTTTTCACACGTTTCGTTTCCAATAACTAGGTGATATAAATGTTGACTTTCATTGAAATGGAATTTTTAAAGCTTAAAAGATCAAAAATATTTTTGTTAAGTTTGATGGGGGCTGTTCTTCCTCCCTTTTTAATGTTTATAGCAGTAACTGCCTTTGATGAGGGAGGGACTTTTGAAGCGTTATTCACTAATGTGAATATGTATATGACTGCAATGTTTGCAGTTTTAATCTTTGCAATAATCATATCCTACCTTTTCGGAAGGGAATACAATGAACATACTCTAAAAACAATGTTGACAATACCAATTTCACGGGAAAAGTTTCTGGCAAGTAAATACCTCATGTTTTTAGTATGGATAGTGATTTTAACTGTGACTACAAGCATATCAACATTGGTGTTTGGTTTCATCGCAAATCTGGACGGATTCAGCTTAAAACTGTTTATGGATAGCTTTGCACAGCTTCTATATGCAAATGTGCTGCTGTTTTTGACATTCTCTCCATTCGTTTTTGTATCGTTATTCATTACAAATATGGTTCCTGCAATGATTGGAGGTGCAGGATTGGCATTGGTGAACTTGATGGTTTATGGTCAAAACTGGGCACCATTTGTTCCTTGGATATCTCCATATCTGATTGCATCAGGGAAAATAGCAGAGTATGGTGCAAGCATGTCCGTATCTTATGGTATTATTTTAGCCACTTTCGTTATTGGGCTTGCAGTTTCATATATTTACTTCACAAGATGTGATGTTTCACTTTAGCATTACTTATCAAATGCTCTTGCTAATGATTTAATTATCATAAATTAATAATGTTTAATTGGATGTGATATTATGAATGATTTTGAAAATCAAAAATTCTGTCAATCTTGTGCAATGCCGTTAACCGATGAGCTTTTCGGAACCAATGCAGACGGCACAAAAAATGAAGACTACTGCATGTACTGCTTCAAGGATGGGGAATTCACTTCAGACATGTCAATGGAAGAGATGATGAGTTTCTGCATAGATAAAATGGTTGAAGTTCACCCTGAAATCGATAAAGCTGAAGCCAGTACAATGATGAAAGATGTATTTCCTAAATTGAAAAGATGGGCAAATGATTAATTTCCCATTTATCAATTTTTTTTTTTGATTTAATTTCCAAATTCCTTTTTAATATTTCAAAAATTATATAATGTAATAAATAGTATATATTAATGGAGTTTTAAAATGAAATTATGGAATCCAATTGCTTTTTTTATAAGTTTGATTATGAGTATAGTGATGCCTTTGATTTTTGCAACACCAATGGGAATGCCCCTTGATATATGCTTTTTAATGTGGCCAATTCGTTGGGTTGTTGCCTATTTTATAGTTAATTTAATCGTTCATCCGTTATCTCTTAAACTGGCAGGAAAATTGTTTGACTATAAGTTAGGCATGAAAACAGGTTTGTGGAACCCATTGGCATTTTTCATAAGCTTGATGATGAGCTTTATAATGCCTTTGATATTTGGAGTTCCTAACGGACAATTGTCTGCAGATGTATTATTCTATATGTGGCCGGTTAGATGGGTTGTAGCTTACTTTATAGTAAGTCAGATTGTCAATCCAGTGTCATTCAAGTTAGCGGTAAAAATATTAGGATTCAATCCTATGAAATAGCTAATCTTTATATGGATATTCTTTAATATTTAATTGTAGTTACAAATTAGGGAGTATTTTTTGATATTATGTGTTCAATAGTAGGTCTTCAGGGTAATTTTGAAGGTAATGATATAATTAAAATGTTAAAAGTATCTAAAAGCAGAGGTCCGGATGAATCGGGCGTTTGGCTGGATGAGATTCATGTTAATATAGATTTGGATGAATTTGATGACAGCAATAATTATTCTATTGCTTTTGGCCATAATTTGCTTTCAATTTATGATTCTGATGATAGAGTTTCAAAAACTCAACCTGTAAGCAATGATAATTTGGTACTGACTTTTAATGGGGAATTGTATAATTTCCATACGATTCGAAATTTGCTTAAAAAGGTTGGCGTCACTGCTGAAGTTACTTCCGATTCTGAAGCGTTGCTTTACTTGATTGACAGCTATAATAAAGGAGACCTGCTTAAGGCAATTCAGATGGCAACACGCTTGATTGATGGGGATTATGCTTTTGCAGTATATGATGGTGAAAATTTAGCTCTTGTACGTGACCCGTTAGGGGTTAAACCGCTGTTCTATTCAAGTAAGGATGGTAATTTTGGTTTTGCATCATCAAAAATCTCTTTAAAAGAGGTAGGATTTGACGACATCAATACTCTAAAACCGGAGCACATATTGTTTAATGGCGAGGACATATCTCCTGCACAGCATCTGTATGAAAAAGTTAAAGAGGGGGATGTGGCCAAAATAGAAAAGATGCTAAAGTTAAGTGTAGTTAAAAGAATTGAAGGATTAAGAGAGGTTGGTGTAATATTTTCAGGTGGTGTCGATAGTTCCTATCTGGCATTGCTTTTAAAGGAAATTTCGGAAAACGTTCCACTTAAAATTAAACTTTATGCAGTTGGTGTTGAACAATCAAAAGATGTTGAAGCTGCAATTTATGCTTCAAAATTCTTAAATTTGGATTTGGAAATCTGTGAAGTGACAGAAGAGTTAATAAGAGATGCTTTGCCTCATGTTGTAAAGGCCATTGGTGATGATAATCTTATGAAGGTGGGTGTTGGATTAACCACTTACTTTGCCACAGAATTGGTTGCAAAAGATGGAATAAAAGTCGCAATTTCAGGTCAGGGTGCTGATGAACTGTTCGGAGGATATAAAAGATATCTCAAAAGCTTTGTAGACGGAAGTCTGAATTGGACGCTTAGGGAAGACATGTCAAATATGTATCATGTAAACATGGAAAGGGATGATGCCTGTTCAATGCTCAATTCAGTAGAGTTGAGATTGCCGTTTTTGGACAAAACTCTTGTTGAGCTAGTTTTAAACATTCCTGATAACAAAAAAATTGTTTCAATGCATGATGATATGAGAAAAAGCATTTTAAGAAAGCTTGCTTTTGAAGAGGGTCTGGATTATGAAATAGCCTACAGGCCAAAAAAGGCAGCCCAATACGGAACGGGCATTGATAAAATTTTAAGAAAGAAAATAATCCGGGATACGGATATTTCTCAATATCTGGATTAATTTTTTTTCAAATCATTATTTTTTTACAATTTTTCAATCTTTAACTTTATTAATATTAAAAAACATAATAAATATATTATTAATTATTAGGAGTTTTTAATTATGACAATCGAAAAAGATGCAGAAGATATTATAGAAAAGTTCTCAAAAATATTGGAAGACATTCCTGATTCTGATGAAACATGGTATATTACAGATAATTTAAATTTAACACGTGAAGATAAGGCTCATGAGAAAAATCCTGAAAAAATATTGAGAAATGCAAGAATTGATAAGGAAGGAAATCTCGTTGTAAAAAGAGCTGATTGGACTAATTAAGAGTGATTTATATGAGATTAAACTTAGTTCTAGAACTTATGGATGTTCCGGGGCAGTTAGTTAAAGTGTTGGAGCCAATTGGCAGTCTTGGCGCAAATCTGGTAACTGTCATTCATAAAAGGGATTATAAAACCGAAAATGGTAAAGTTCCTGTTCAACTTACTTTGGAAGGGGAATTAGAAGACCTCAAAAATGTTGTTAAAAGATTTGAGGAGATGGGATTTACTATTACTCAAATGGATGATGTTATTTTAAAAGAAAAAATAAGTACTATCTTTTTCGGACATATTATTGATAATGATTTAAGAGACACGATGGATAGGATTAATGATTTGGACGGTGTCTCAATTGTTGGATGTGAAATTAAACTGGATGGGGAAGACAGATCCACTGCACTTTTAAATATTGAAGCTGACATTGGTCTTAAACAGTTTATATTTGACAAAATTGAAGAAATTGCAGAAGAAAAAGATATACTTGTGATTAATGAAGTTTAGTGATTATTATGGATGAATGTAAGATTATTATAATGGGATTTGGATCAGTTGGCCAAGGTGTTGCCAATGCAATTTCCATGAAAAAAGATTTAATTAAGGATAAAACTGGAGTGGCTGTTAAAGTAGTTGCTGCTGCAGATTCATCTTCATCTGCAATCTCACAGGAGGGTTTGGATGAAGAACTACTTGTACAAACCAAAAAAGAAAGCGGAAAATTATCAGAATATCCTGAATTCGGATCAGATAAAAATGGTGAGGATGTATTGGATGCCGTTGAATATGATTGTCTTATAGAAGCAACTCCTACTAATATCGTTGATGCAGAACCGGCATTTTCATTAACACTTAAAGCTTTCGAACAAGGAAAAGATGTGGTCACATCAAATAAGGGACATTTAGCACTCAAATTCAAAGAAGTTGTTAATGCTGCTGAAGAAGCTGGCGTTGAATTCAGATATGAAGCCAGCGTTGGTGGTGCTATGCCGATTATCAATCTGGCAAAGGAAACAATTTCCTCATGTGATATCAAATCAGTCAAAGGTATTTTGAATGGTACTACCAATTATATATTGTCAAGAATGACTGCGGAAGGTTCCGATTATGAGGTTATCTTGAAAGAATCTCAGGAATTGGGAATTGCTGAAACTGACCCTACACAGGATGTTGAAGGTATTGATGCAGCATGCAAAACTGTAATTTTGGCAAATTCACTTTTAGGCATTGATGCAACATACAGTGATGTTAAGGTTACAGGTATTTCAAAAATTAATTCACAAGCAATTGAATTGGCCAAAAAAGATGATTATTTGATTAAATTGATAGCTGAAGTATCCAAAGATAATTTGCAAGTTTCTCCACGTTTGGTTAAAAGGGGAAGCTCTTATGATGTAAGCGGAACTTTAAACATGGCTACAATCAAAACTGATTTGGCTGATGAAGTATCTGTAATAGGACTCGGAGCAGGTTCACTGGAAACTGCTTCTGCGATGTTGACTGATTTAATTAGTATTTTAAAAAATAAAAACTAATTAAATATTTTTTACTTTTTTTGATAATATGAAATATGTAATTTTTATTCCAGACGGATCAAGTGATTATCCTGTAGATGAATTAGACGGTAAAACTCCTTTGATGGTTGCTAAAACTCCAAATATTGATAAATTGGCCAGTAAGGGATTTGGAGGATTTACAAACAATGTTCCCGAACAGTATACTCCAGGTTCTGACGTTGCCAATATGAGTATTTTCGGATATAATCCTGCAGATTACTATACTGGTCGTGGACCGCTTGAAGCAGGAAGCGAAGGCATCCCTACAGCACCTGAAGACGTAATCTTTAGATGCAATACAATATTCAGTGAAAATGATTCAATGGATGATTTCAATGCAGGCCATATCTCAACTGAAGAAGCAGATGAACTGATGAAAGGATTGAACGAATACTTCAATGAAAAGTATCCTGATTTTAAAGGCAAGTTCTACACTGGCGTAAGCTATAGACATTTATTTGTATATTCTTGTGAGAGTGTTGAAGATGCTAAAATCCTATCCCGCATCAAAACAATGCCTCCTCATGATATTGTAGGTGAAAAATTGGCTGATAATTTATTTGGCGAATGTGAACTTGCCGAAGAGATTCAGTCAATAATGTTTGAGGCAAGGGAATTTCTCAAAGGTCATGAAATCAATCAAAAAAGGGAAATTCCTGCAAATATGGTATGGCTATGGGGACAGGGTGTAACTCCAAGCTTACCTAACTTTGAGGAAACTTATGGAATTACAGCTTCAGTCATTACTGGTGTTGATTTGCTTAAAGGTATTGGAAACTTCGCAGGCATGAACATTGTAGATGTGCCTGGAGCTACAGGATACTTCGATACAGATTATAATGCAAAAGGTCAATATGGTATTGAAGCTTTAAAGGAAACTGACTTGTTGTTGATTCATATAGAAGCTCCTGACGAAGCAGGACATGCTCAAAATACTGAAGAAAAGGTCAAAGCAATCGAAAGAATCGATGAATTCATCGTTGGACCTATTATTGAAAGTTTAAAAGATGGTGAATTTAGAGGAGCAATTTTGCCAGACCATCCAACTCCAATAAGCGTTGGAACTCACACTCGCGATAATGTGCCTATTATCATCTTTGATTCTGAAAGAAATGGGGATGAATGTGAATCATTTGATGAAGAAGGTGTTAAAAAGGGTTCACTTGAATTTAAGGAAGGTCATTTCCTAGTTCAAAGATTAATTGATGGAGATTATTAAAATGAAAGTATTGTTAGTAAACGGTAGTCCTAATAAAAACGGTTGTACTTATACAGCTTTAACAGAAATTGAAAAAACCTTAAAAACCCATGATATTGAAACTGAAATATTCTGGATTAAAACAAAACCTATAATTGGTTGCATTGCCTGTATGAAATGTGGTGAAAAGGGGGAATGTACTTTTGACAATGATGTTGTAAATGAATTTGTCAAAAAGGCATATGATGCTGATGCATTCGTATTCGGCTCACCGGTTTATTATGCTGGAGCTAATGGATCCATGACCTCATTTTTGGACAGGGCATTTTATTCAAACTCTCATGGTGCAGGTGGGGAGGCATTCAAACACAAACCTGGTGCAGTAATATGTTCTGCAAGGCGTGCAGGTACAACTGCAACATATGACCAGTTGATAAAATATTTGGGAATAAGCCAAATGCCTATAATTTCATCTTTCTATTGGAACATGGTTCATGGGAACACTCCTGAAGAAGTCATGCAGGATGAGGAAGGATTGGGCACAATGAGACAATTGGCTCATAATATGGCATTTTTCTTAAAATGTATTGAAGTGGGAAATGAAAAAGGTTTAACTCCAACTGAAGAACCTAAACCTCGTACAAACTTCATACGATAAATCATGAATATATTCAGAACTCCTGAAGGCTATCTCTATTCTAACAGGGCGTTGCTTGCATTATTCGTTCCGCTTTTAATTGAATATTCCTTGGAATTTCTTGTAGGATTTGCAGATTCTGTGATGGTGGCATCTTTAGGTGAGGCAGCAATTTCCGGAGTTTCATTAGTTGACTTTTTAGTTCAACTACTTATTTTTTCTTTTTCAGCTCTTGCAACGGGAGGTGCCGTCGTTGCAGGACAATATTTGGGTGATAATCAGATAGATAAGGCTCAAAATTCAGCAACCCAATTGGTCTGGTTTTCGACTATTTTGTCTACTGTTTTAATGATTGCAGTAGTTGTTTTGAGGCATTTTTTAATTGGAATTCTGTTTGGCCATATTGAGGCTGAAGTTTGGGCGAATGCAGATGTGTATCTATACATTGTAGCTCTTTCTATTCCTTTTTTAGCTATTTATAATGCTGGAGCGGCTATTTTTAGGACAACCAATAATGCTTCACTGCCTATGATAGTTTTGCTAGTTTGTGATGTTTTAAATGTTATTGGCAATGCATTTTGTATTTACTATTTGGGATGGGATGTTCGCGGAGTAGCCATTCCGACTGTAATTTCAAGGGTACTGGCAGCAGTGGCGATATTGTACTTCGCCACAGATGAAAACTACAAGTTACATATTAAAAGGACTTTGAAACATAAATTCGACACTGTTATTCTTAAAAAGGTATTGCATGTTGGAATTCCATATGGTGTTGAAAACGGCCTTTTTCAATTGGGTCGTGTTTTAGTTTTAAGCATTGTTTCAACTTTTGGAACTATGGCTATTGCAGCAAACTCTGTTGGTTATGCTATTGGAATATTTTCTGTTTTGCCGGGTTTTGCAATAAATTTGGGTCTGACTGCAGTAATATCCAACTGTGTTGGTGCTAATGATTATGAACAGGCAAGATATTACAATAGGAAGTGTTTAATAATAGTTGTAGTTACTCATGTTATTATTAACTTGGCTATTTTCGCTTGTCTTCCTTTGATTTTGGGCATTTATAATTTATCAGCTCAAACTGCAGTCATGGCTGGTGAAATGATTGTTTGGCATGGGATTTTTGCAGTAATAATATGGCCGTTATCATTTACTCTGCCTGCAACATTTAGAGGAGCAGGTGACTCAAAATCAGTCATGTACATTAGTTTGGCTGTGATGTTTACCTGCAGGATAGCCCTATCTTATGTGATTGCAAGTTGGATGGGCATTGGCGTATTTGGAACATGGATTGCAATGTTTATAGATTGGTATGTGAGGGCAGGAATTTATGTTTACAGGTATTTTTCAGGTAAATGGACAAAATACAGGGTGGTGTGAGAATATTAATTTACACTCGGAACATTGCATATAAGTGCCTCTTGATTAAATTTAAATTGTAAAATAAATAAAAATAATAAATGTCAATCTGAAAGTTAGATATAATTTTTTTAATGATGTATGATAAATGGGGTGTTTAAATGGTTGATAGTGAAGATACACATGATGAACTTGTCGGTTTGGTAAATTTAAACGTTGCACATTATAAGGTAATCACCGACAATCAAAATTTAATTCTAAAAAATCAGGAAATTTTGTCAAAGCAATTAGAAGACATTAACAAGAAATTGGATAAGCTATTGGAATAGGTGTTTTAATGGTACTGTTTAGAGGAGATATTAAGTGTAAAAGCTTGCAGAGAAGAACTTCAATCAGTGTCATACTGCCTGCAGATAATATCCATTTTTTACAGGATACTGAAGAAATAGTTCCACAACCTTACAGGACATTATATCTGCTTCATGGGTTGTATGGCAGTGATGACATATTCCTTGCAAACACTTCGATTCAGAAATTTGCGGAAGATAACGGGATTGCTGTTGTAATCCCTTGTGGTGAAAACAGTTTTTATGTTGATAATGAGAAAGCTCATGCCTACTATGGAGAATATGTGGGTCAGGAGCTGCTGGACATAACCAGAAATATATTTCCTCTGTCTGATAAAAAAGAAGACACTTTTATTGCAGGTTTTTCCATGGGTGGATATGGAGCAATTTGCAATGGATTAAAATATTATGAAAATTTTTCAAAAATTGGAATGATTTCTCCTGCATTAATTACTGATGACATTGTTAATTATACTGATGATAATAATGTTTTGCGTTCCAGGGATTTCTATGAATCTATTTTTGGCAATCTGGATGAATTGAAAGGTTCTAATATGGATCCGAAATACCTGATTGAAAATTGTCCCTCCATTCCTGATATCTATATGGCATGTGGAATTGATGATTTTCTTTTTGAAAAAACCGCTGATTTTTATAGATTTTTAAACTCCAAAAATATTGATGCCACTTTTGTAGGCGATGAGGGTGAGCATAATTGGGAGTTTTGTGATAAATATGTCAGGGAATTCATTAAAACATTGGTTTAGGTGGTAATATGAAGTTATGTCCAAATTGTGGAGCAGTGTTGAGAGAAATAATGGGAGGTTACAAATGCCCGGAATGTGACAGCATATTTGATGATGATGAGGTTGATGTTTCCAAATGCCCAAGCTGTGGTGGTGAATTGGAAGACTCTGATGGTAAATTTCACTGTTCTGAGTGTGACATGACAGTCGATAATGAAGACACAGTTTTCAGCGATGACATGAGTTTTGATGATAATTATGGTTTTGAGGAGAGAGACTATGATTCTATGGTAAATAATGGGGATGAAATCTGTTTGAACTGTACTTTTTGGAGCGTAAGCCCATATGGACGTGCTTATGGGATGATTTGCCGTAAAGGATATCCTACAAACGGCCCGGGGGATTCCTGTAGTGAATTTATTCAGGAACATCATTTTGCAAGTTATGGCGATGATGGGCAGTATCAGTTTGATGAGACAAGTAGGTATATTTCCAATAAGCTATTTAACTGGAAGCAATAGTCTGCAAAAACTGAGTTTATATAATTGAATTAATATTTTTATATCATGAGAAACTAAAATTATAATATAAGTTTTATTTTATGGAGAGGATTTTTCTGACAAAATATATTATTATAACTGGTGGGGTAGTTAGTTCCATAGGTAAAGGTATTACCTCAGCATCTATGGGTAGGATTTTAAGATCATATGGTTTAAAAGTTTCAGCTATTAAAATAGACCCTTATTTAAACTGGGATTCTGGAACACTCAATCCATATCAGCATGGTGAAGTATTTGTAACTCATGATGGTATGGAAACTGACTTGGACCTTGGTCACTATGAAAGATTTTTAGATGTTGAACTTGATGGAATTGCAAACATCACCACAGGTAAAGTTTATCAATCAGTTATCGCTAAGGAAAGAGAAGGTGGATACCTTGGAGAATGTGTACAGGTCATTCCTCACATAACTAACAGAATCAAAGAGATGATTAGAGAAAATTCTGAAAGATACGATTATGATGTTGTGTTAGTTGAACTTGGTGGTACTGTTGGAGATATTGAAAGTCAGCCTTTCCTAGAAGCATTAAGGCAACTCAGAAATGAGGAAGGCCGTAAAAACGTTATGTTTGTCCATGTTACATTTATTCCCTACCTAAATGCAGCTGGAGAATTCAAAACCAAACCAACCCAACATTCTACAAAAGAATTAAGAAGTGTCGGTATTAATCCTGATGTAATTGTATGCAGATCACAGGTGCATATTGATGATGCATTGCTTGGCAAAGTTGCTCACTTCTGTGATGTGGATGCCAGCGCTGTTGTAAACACTCCTGATGCAGGTACAATTTATGAAGTGCCTTTGGTTTTGGAGGACAAAAACATCGGCGAGCTAATAGTCAATAGGATAGGTCTGGATGTAGATCCTGATTCATCCAAACTTGACGAATGGAGAAAAATAGTTGAATCTCTTAGGATTTCCGAGCCTGAAGTCACTATAGGCATTGTTGGTAAATATGTGGAGCTTGAGGATTCATACATTAGTATTCGTGAATCACTGCTTCATGCAGCGGCCAGCATAGGCGTAAAGGCCAACATCAAGTATCTAAGTTCTGATGTGGAACAGTTGGATGAAAATAAACTAAAAGAATTTGACGGTATTTTGATTCCGGGCGGATTCGGTGAAAGAGGTTTTGAAGGTAAATTGGGTGCTGTTGATTATGCAATAGAGAATAATGTGCCTTTATTTGGAATTTGTCTTGGAATGCAATCCATTGTAACTCAATTCGCAAGAAGAAATGGTTATCCTAATGCAAACAGTTCAGAATTTGATGATAATTTGGAATTCCCTGTTATTGATATGATGGAAGAGCAAAAGAAAATCAAAAACATGGGTGGAACAATGCGTTTAGGCTCTTATGATTGTAAAATTGTCGAAGGAACTAAAACTTATGATGCATATGGTGAAATAGACATTGAAGAACGTCATAGACACAGATATGAATTCAACAATGATTTCAGAGATGACTTGCAGGAAAAAGGTTTAATTATTTCCGGTACAAGTCCTGATGACTTCTTAGTTGAAATTGTAGAATTGCCAAATCATCCATGGGCTATAGGATGTCAATTCCATCCAGAATTTAAATCAAGACCAAATAGGCCACATCCATTATTTAAATCATTTTTAGAAGCTATTTATGAGTATTCTAAAAATTAATTTTTTTATTTTTAAATCAATTTTATGGGCTAAAATCAATTTTATGAGCTTATTTTCTATCTAATTAATATTATAGTTTGTATAATACTATAATTATGAATTTTAGTCTTTTATTTTTATTTCAAATATCAATTACAGTATTATTTTGCATTATGGCTGCAATATTTGATGTTAAATATGGTATTGTTCCGGACTGGTTGACAAGAAGCCTTTTGCTTATTGGATTCATATCAAATTTAATTTTGTCATTGTTTTCATCTAACATTAAATACATTCTAGCTTCAATTATTTCAGTAGTTATTACATATTCTATCACATATATGATGTGGCAATTAAACGTATGGGGTGGTGGTGATGTTAAACTATTTACTGGCATCTCATCAGTAATACCATTCGGTATTAATGTGGACTTTTTGAATATTTTTCCGGAACTGTCGATATATCCGTTTTCATTCAGCGTGGTTTTGAACAGCATTCTGGTGTCATTTCCTTTTCTGATTGTATTTGTCACATATCTGATTTTCAAAAACAATATTTTTAAAGGAAATAAGGATTTCCTGTTTAATGTCTTTAATGTTCGCAGTTTAAGATTCTTGGTTGAATCCACGCTTAATAGGATGGTAAAAATAAAGAACATTGAAGAGGGAGCAATCGTCAATGAGTATTATTTTAACAATGAATATATTTGTGAGTTAATCGGAGAAGCAGACGGCAATTTAAAGATTTATAAAAATCCTAAGGAGTCATATTTCAAATATTATTTCAAATCTCAAAGCGCTGGGGGTATAACCAACAAGGAAATGTATCTCTTGAAAATCTTGAATGCCCAAGGTTTTATTTCCGATGAGATTTCTGTTAAAATTTCATTTCCTTTTGCCCCGTCTATTCTTTTTGGATTGATGATTGCAGTGGTTTATGGAGATGTAATCATGTTGTTTACAAAAAATATTTTTCTGGTGGTATGAATGATTAAAGATAATTCCGGCCAGGTTTCACTTGAGTATATGCTGATTTTTGTAATTTCTCTGATTATTTTAATTGTATTTACAATGCCGATGGTAAATCAAAGCATGAAAACAACATTGGATGTGTCTGATTCCTTGAAAATCAAGTCTGATTTATCAAAAATAGCTTCTGCCATCAATACAGTTTATGGGGAAGGTCAGGGATCTAGGCAAACCGTAAATATATATCTAACTCATTCCATTAAGGTAAATATTGAAAGTAACTATGTTTTATGTAAAATAACTCTTAAGGATAAATCGAATAAAAATATTAAGGTTCCCTGCAAGTCAAATTTAAAATCCTCTTCAATTACTCTTAAAAAGGGTAAAAATTCTGTTGTTGTAGAATGGCCTGTTGGTAGTGATAATATGTTTGTAAGTGTGTGATTTAAGATATTTTTAACAAAAGTTATTTTAATGGGGTTATTATAAACTATTATAGTAAATAGTTAATGGCGTGTAATTATGGATGTTATAACTTCAATTATTTATATCGTTTTATTTATTATAATGATGGTATTTGTCTTTTCTGTTGGCATGATTAGGAAATACATGCCAAAAAAGGAAATTCTTTTAGTCATTCTAGTTGCTTTTTTAATTGGATCAATTGGGGGTGCATTTTTCATAGAGCCGATCTATCAGGAAATGCCTTCTGTCGTGACAACTGTTGAAAAGAACATGCCTAATAACGAAGAGACATTATATTTGGATTTATCTTCTTCATATGATTTGGCTGAATTAGAAAATAATCTATCTCATACTGATGGTTTCAAGTCTTATGATGAAGAAAGCATTTCGATTACTCTATGGAGCTTTACAGATACTGAAAAGGCCTACTTTGAGGAGATAGTTGGAAATATTGATGACCATTATAAGAATTATACCGTAAACTCTTCAGGTACAATAACTATTGAACTTGATAATAATTACTCTGCAAAAAATGCTTTAAAATCATTTTCAGATTGGTATAAATTAGTTTATGGAGATTCTCTTACTTATGCTCAAGTACATTCCAAACTGGTAATTGATGCTTCACATTTGGATGAATTTGAGAAAAATCTGCTTGCTAGAGGTATTGTTGCAACCAAAATGGAAGGTCCAATTCATGATAGTTTGAATAATACAAATGCAACTATGGTTTCAGATACTAATTTGGTATTGGCTACGGGAATCCTCGGTATTGTTGTTGCAGTATTTGGAATTTACTTCGATTCGTTCGTTGTTTATTACAGAAGACTTAGGAAATTCATGAAAAATAAGAGACGGTAATCTTATGAATGCCGCTATTTTATTTTCGGGCGGAAAGGATAGTACATTGGCTTTGTATTATGCCTTGAAGGAGAAGGAAGATGTCAAATATCTTCTTTCCATGAAATCCGTCAATGATGAGTCATACATGTTTCATGTTCCCAATATTCACATCACAGATTTGCTTGCAGAGGCACTTGATATTCCTATAATTTCTGCTGTAACTCAGGGTGTTAAGGAAGAGGAACTTGAAGATTTGAAAAGGGAATTTGAAAACCTTAAGGAATTGGGTGTTGAGGCCATATACACTGGTGCACTTTACTCGGTTTATCAGAAATCAAGAATTGAAAAGTTGGGTGAGGAAGTTGGTTTGAAAATCGTTTCACCATACTGGCATGTCGATGAACTTGAGTATATGAGAAAAATCGTTTCGCTAGGTTTTAAAGTTATTATTTGCGGTGTTGCAGCTTGGGGTCTTGATGAATCATGGCTCGGGCGCCTAATTGATGATGAAGCTATTGATGAACTGGTCAAAATCAATGAAAAATATCAGGTCAATATAGCTTTTGAAGGCGGTGAAGCTGAAACCTTGGCTATTGACGGACCTATTTTTAAAAAAAGAGTTAAAATATTAAAAGATAAAAAAGAATGGCATCTGGATAGTGGTGTTTATATTATTGAGGATGCAATTCTTGAAGATAAATGATTACAGGTTAATTTCATTAAAAAATTCATTTATCTTTTCATTACAGCTTTCAATATCACTTTCGTTGATGATTATTTTGTCTGAAAGTGCAATTACATTGCCTATGCCAAAGTCCAATTCGGTATAATCTCTTTTTGCAAACACGTTATAATCTGTGGAATCATCTTCTCTCATTCTTTTTTTCAGTCTTTCGAAGCGTAATGCCGGATTTGCAAAGATTGAAAGGATTATGAAGTTATCAAAGTTTTCCTTAAACATAGCCACTTCATGATGGCTTCTGATACCTTCAACAACGATTGAATTTTCAATTCCTTCCTCTTGAAGTTTTTTAATTTTTTTGATTGTGAGTTCGGAAACTATATACTTTCCATGTTCTTTTCTTAAATTTTTTGCAGTTTCTTTAGAGCTTTCGCCTCTTTTTTTAGCTTCTTCTCTTACTATGTCTCCCATACTAACAATCATGGCTCCTCTTTTTGTTGCCATTTCAGAAACTAAACTTTTTCCAGATCCAGGCATTCCTGAAATTCCCATAATTTGCATTATCTTCACTCTTTTAATTTAATTTGTTGTAATGATTCTTTAAGGTTCTCTTCATTGTCAAATTCGTTAACCATATCCATTAAGAATTTTTTATCTTGATCTTTCAGGTCTTTGGCTATTTTTGTCATGAACGGTATTGCCCTTACAATATTGTCCACAATAGAAACATCAGACATTTTTGATGTTCTAGAAAGTGGGTTCAAATCTATTGTAATAATGTTTTTACCTGATTTTTTAAGTATTTCGGCTCTGTCGCCATCTTCAAGTGGAACTAAAATAGTGTCTGATGAATATATTCCAGATTTGCTTGCTGATGCCCTATTGTTTTTAATATTGTCAATGTATTCGATGTCATCGTCTAATGTGCCTAATATGCCGTCAAATCCACGGTTTTTGTATAGTTTTGTCAATAGTCTTACTCGCTCATCAGTTCTATAGAATAGGTTAATTTCTATTTTGGCACTGATTTCATTTGCAAGGTCGATTATTTCATCACAGGCAAGAGCACTGGCATTTCCATTCACTGAAATAACTGGATTGTTTGATAAAAGTAACGCTGCAACGGCAACATACATCGCTCTTTTTGCAGGGTAGGTTGTTTTCTCTCCAATCAGGTAATCAAAAGCTTCTCCTCTTCCATGTGCAATCATCCCAGAATCTGCAAGATAACCTTTCTGGGACGCTTTCACTATTTTATCTCTTAAGAGTAATGACTCGTAACGGGGGTGAGATTTTGGTATCATGGTATCACTATTTTAAATCAATCTTCATTTGGGCAAGATATCCTAAAAATGTTGTAATTAATAAAGTTATTATAATCATTGAAGTAATATGCAACGGATAATTGGCAACAAGTGAATTATGTGCATTTGGCAGTATGAAAAAGATATAATCTAAAACAATATCTACTGCAATAAATATTATTCCTGCAAGAATTCCTTCCACAACTTCATTTTCTTCAATGTTTCTGATGTACAGTATTCCGAAAAACCCTGTTACGATAATCATGATTATTGGAACAAGGATATTGATATAGGGAAGATTGTTATTGAAAATTGGATTGAAGATGTCTGTTAGAATAAATGTTAAAAACCATATTATTATTCCAAACACTATTGCTAATTTCAGTTTCATATTAATTAAACCTTAAATAACTATCATTATTATCTTTGATTTGGAGATATTAAATACTTTTCTAAGTTGATTTAAATTTGTAATTATGAAGTTATTTTAAAAAAAGAGTTTAGGGATTGTTAGGTAAATAATCTATGTGATTATCTACCTAACTACTTGTTTTTTTACAAGCTTTTAGAGAAATGAATTTTAAAATTTGGCTGTTTAATCTATCTCTCTGGCTACTTCGTAGCCAAGTAGTATTATATTTGTTCAAGTATATAAACTTATTTATAATTTACATAA
Organism: uncultured Methanobrevibacter sp.; assembly: GCF_902801725.1. Classification (GTDB taxonomy): domain Archaea; phylum Methanobacteriota; class Methanobacteria; order Methanobacteriales; family Methanobacteriaceae; genus Methanocatella. The sequence goes on from NZ_CADCJB010000027.1 coordinate 59,528, forward strand.
ATTCAAGTATACTTTACTAATAACCTATATATTCTTTGATTTACTAAAATTAAATTGAATTATGTATAATGACGATCAAGAAAATTATTATCAAAGGATGTTGTCTAATTCAATATCTTCAATGAATCCATCTGAAGAAGCTAAGAAAAGAGCTAGAAAGAAATCAGCAGGCTATTATGAAGATTTAAAAGAACAATTATTGTTAGAATATGAAGGCAAGGAATTGACTGATATTAAAAATTCCAAGGTTATATCTACTGATTTCGGCGACACTCTAAAGATAACTTCGAAAGAAAAGGTTGATTTTAATATTATTGATAATAATTTTAAAAGCCAAATGAACCATAATTTAAAATTGCTTCCAAAGATAGGTATTAAAACGGAAGAAAATCTTAAAAATAAAGGATATCCTACGATTGAATCTCTTAGGAGTCATGATAAATACGGTGATGTCGCATCTGATTTTTTGGATGCTGTCGGGGAAATGTCATTTCATGAGATAATGGATTTGCTTGATGCCAACAAATACTCTAAAAAGTGCAGAAATAACCTGCTGAAATGCATAAGTCTTACTGACCGTGAAAACTTTAAGTTTATGGATATAGAAACTAAAGGACTTTCTAACGTTCCTGTAATATTAATTGGTGTTGCTGAAATTAAAGGCAATAACATAATTACTTCACAATATTTCCTAAGGGATTATGCTGAAGAATCTGTGATATTGGATGCATACCTGTCTCATTTGGATGAAGATTCCGTTCACGTAACTTTCAATGGAAAAAGTTTTGATGTACCATTTATTAATAATAGGTGCATATATAATAGAATTGATGCTGACTTGGATTTGCCTCACATTGATTTGATGCACTTTGCAAAAAATCTGTGGAGTGATGAATTGCCAAATTGTAAACTTCAAACAATTGAACGGGAGTTTTTTGGTATTGAAAGGGAAGATGATGTTCCCGGACAATATATTCCAGGATATTACGATACATATTTATCTAAAAACAATATTGGTCCTATTGTGCCCATAATTGAGCATAACAGGCAGGATATTGTTTCACTTGCCGCTTTTTTGGAGAAAATGTATGGGGATGTAAATTAAAATGGGACTTTTTGATAGATTTAAAAAGAATGACAAAAAGGAAAAAAAGGAACGCAAATCCGTTCCGAATGATGTTGAAATTGATGAAGATCAATTGCTGTTGAAAAAGATAGCCACAACAAGCAAGGATAGAAATGAACGGGCTGTTGCTGCAGACCAAATTACAGATCAATACGTTGCACTGGATATTGCTAAAAATGTAAAGGATAGGGCCATTAGATTGATTGCAGCCAATAAAATCAAAGATGAAAATCTACTTTGGGATGCTGCTGAAAACTCAAAATTCTTTGATGTTAGAAGTTTTGCCTATGAACGATTGGGTGAAAATAACAAATCAATTGCCGAAATTGTAATAAATACTAAAAAAGATCCTCATGTCGATGAAATATTTAAGAAAATCACGGATGAGGAAACCCTTAAATGGATTGCAATTGAAGCAGAGGACAAAAGATATAGAAATGAAGCTGTAGATAGGATAGAATCCAAGGAAGTATTGGAAGATTTGGTATTTAAGGCCAGTGACAATTCCATTAAAATGACAGCAATCAACAAGGAAAACTTTGATGATGAGGATATTCTCCAAAAAATTGCTATTGGCGAGAAAGATGAAGGCGTAAAGACTGCAGCAATCAAAAAAATTGATGATGAACAAAAATTAGCTGAAATTGCAAAGAGCGAAGAAAATGCAAAGATACGGTCACTTATTTTTGAAAGGATTGATGATGCCGACATCCTAAAAAGCATAGTTCTGAACTCTGAAAAATCTGATGTTCGTCTGGATTTGGTTCCAAAGTTGGATGATGAAAATCTTTTAAAGGAAATTGCTTTAAATGACTCTGATAAAATTGTTAGAAGTGAAGCCGTTAAAAAGATTGATGATGAAGATGCATTATTGGAAATCATCAAAAATGATGACGACAGGTTTGTTCGCCAGATTGCCGTCAATAACATTAAAAATCCCCAAATATTAATTAACATTGCTTTGAATGATGATGACCAATTCGTAAGAAATCATGCAATTAAAAATCCTAATTTGGTTGATGAAAAGGATTATTTGGAAATTGTTATTAATTCCACTCATGAGGATGTGGCTTTTGAAGCAATGAAACACATCAGCGATGAAAAATCATTCATAAAAATTTTAAATGAAGCCAAATTGGAAAATATTAGAAAGGGTACTCTGGACAATATTGATGATTTGGAAACATTGATTAAAATAGTTCTGGCAAACAAAGATGAGGAATTTTCCTTGAAGGCTTTAAATAAGATTGATGTTGAAGCTTGTTTGATTAAAATATATGAGCAGGGAATTTCTGAAAGTATTTCGGTTAGGGCAGTTTCCAAAGTAAGAAATCAGAAGTTTTTAACTGGTGTTGTTAAAAATGAACCTCAATGGAGAGTTCGTGAAGCTGCAGTTAAACATATTGTAAGTAAGAAAGTCTTAAAAGAAGTTTCAATCAATGATGAAAATGAATATGTAAGAAACGTCGCTAAAAAAAGGTTGAATTTATAAAAAGATTTCAACCTCTTTTCTTTCGCTGTTTGCTTCTTCAAATACTGGTTTTTTAGATTCAAATGCTTCTCCTGTAAATGAACGTGCATTTTCAGGGCAAATATTGATGCATGCAGTACATCTGCTACACATGTTCAGGTCTGTGTTTACAGGATCATCTTCAGGAATTGCATTTTCTGGACAAATTGAAATGCAATCATAGCAGAAGATGCAATGAGTTTCATCGCAGGCTATTTCGAATGGTAGCTGTTTGTATTCGACGTATGGTATGTTTCCTGGAATTTTACTTTCAAGGCTTTTGCCGGATTTGATTTTTTCCTGACATTTTTTTGAAAATTCATTAATTTTTTTGATGTCATTTTCATCAGGCCTTCCTACAGCAACACTGTCAAATATGGAATGGTGACTTACTGTTGTTGCCGCTGCAATCACATCAAACTTGTTTTCTCTCAGCAAATCCACTAATTCAAGTAGTGCATCACTCACGTGTGCATTTCCATAGTTTGCAACAGCGATTGCTTTGGTATTATTTCCTTTCAATTTAGCTAATCGATTGCGGGCACTTTTAGGTATTCTTCCGGCAAAAACAGGCATTCCTACAATTGCAATGTCGTCTTTTTTGAAATCCTTCTCCAAATCAAAGTGCAACAGGTCATAGGCTTCGCTGGTTTCATTAAAATTGCTGGCGATTTGTTCTATGACTCTTTTTGTGGTTTGGGAAGGACTGAAATAGATTTTTATAATTTTTGACATTATTTCACCAATAATCGTTATGTTTGTAGATAAATTTAAAAATTTTGAATGGCATTAATTAGCTTTCATTGTCTTGTGTTAATTTTTGTTTAATCTTAATTTTATTTTAATTATTCAATTTAAACTATTATGTTTTTTGAATCATTATTTTTTAAATCTGTTCAATTTTTTGAAAAACTTTAAATATATAGAATGTATAAACTATTATGTAGGAAGATACCTTCCGACTGAAGTGAGGTGTAAAAAGTGAGTGAAATCAGAACAGCCATGGTTGGAACTCCATGCCAAATACTGGCTGCAACAAAAATTAACAAATATGAAAAACAGACTGGCGGTTCGCCGATAGATGTAAAAATTGGTTTATTTTGTATGGAAAACTTTTCTTATTCCTATCTTGAAAGATATCTCAAGCAGCAGGATATAGAGCTGTATGAAGTCAGAGAATTCAGAATAGACAAAGGTAAATTCATTGCGAATTTAATTGACGGAAGGGTATTCAAAATACCTATTGCCGAAACCGAACCGTTTACCCGTAAAAATTGTCACATATGTACTGATTATACCTCTGATACTTCTGACATATCTGTAGGTTCAGTGGGTTCTCCAAACGGATACTCAACAGTTATTGTCAGATCAAAAAAAGGAAGGCAAATTATCGAAGACTGTATTGATAAAGGGTATATTGCTATTGATGAAATCACATCTGAAGGATTAAATCTTTTGGAAAGGATTGCAAACCAGAAGATTTCCAAAAACACTAAAAATTATAAAAAGAGGGAAGCCATTGCAAGGCCTGTTTTGTCTAAAAGAAAAGTAACTGAAGAGGAATTTGTAAGAGAATCATGTCTCTGCCAATTTGAAAATCTGCAAAATGATGTTATAAGCGTAGGGTCATGTGTTTTGTGTGGGGCCTGTGAATATGTCTGTCCAATTGACTCAATACAAATCAATCATAGAAAACCGGTTTCCAAAAAGGAATGTGAACCTGACTGCCATGCATGTTATTTTGCATGTCCTAGAACATTTGTTAGCGAAGAGATATATCCAAGCGATATAGATGAAAAACCGCTTGGAAACTATCTTGATATCTATTGTGTAAAGGCAGATTCCATAATCGGTCAGGATGGTGGGGTAGTATCAGCTATTCTAGTATATCTGCTTGAAAATGATGTAGTTGATGCAGTATCCATTGTCGGAGAAGATAAGGATGCACCTTGGAGACCACAATCAAAACTCACCTCTTCAGTTCAGGATGTTATTACTGCAGCCGGAACAAAGTACAGTACAACTCCGATAGGATTCAAAGCCCTAAACAAATAGGGTTTTTATTTTTTCTTTTTTTGTGTTGACCCTCAATTTTAATTATTATTAGATACTCAAATTTAATAAAAAAAGAGAAATAGGTTAAAAATTGAATTAAATCAAAAATCTAATAATTTCTGCAACACTCAAACCCTTAAAAAAAGGTAAGTGAGAGATAAACTCTCATTGTTTTTTAATATTTTTATTTTTTATCCGCAGCGTTAGAATTAAAATAACTCCTAACACAATGGCCAATGCCTGCATTACGGAAGCCATTGCATTTTGAATAATTATATCTGCAGTATTTACAACAATACTATCTTGTCCATCTATGGTATCTAATTTTTGGAAGTAATCATAGACCTCTTGATGGAATTGTTCATCTCCGGAATAATTAGGTGCGTAGGTATCGACTGCAGTACTAATGCCTCCCATAACTCCAAGAATTAGAATTATTCCAATAATTGCTGTACCCATTGATGAACCTAATGTCTCACCAGTTGTAATGATGCCAGATGCGTTATTTTGGCTTTTAGAGGGAATATCGAATAATGCAACATCCGCACTTAAAGCCATTATGAAACCAATTCCCGCACCGAGTAAAAACTGTCCCGGAATTAAATCCAGCAGTGTTATATCTAATTTAAACTGATAACTTAAAATCAGACATCCTACGATAGATATTATACATCCTATTGCCATAATTGTCTTATGATTCAGTTTTCCAATTAATTTTGGAGCGGACACTGAAAAAATAAGCAAACCCATACAAAACGGAAGTGAAGCCAAACCAGTATTCAATGGATTTAACTGCAATACACTTTGGAAAAACAGAACCAGTACAAAAAATGTTCCGGATACTATAATATTATACAATAACTTAATGGATACGCCCAAACGCAAATTTTTGTCTCTAAATAAATCAACATCAAGCAATGGGACCTTTCCTGACCTTTTTCTTTTGAGTTCATGCCATATAAAGATTGCCAGGATTGTTAATCCCAAAATTATCTCAATTATGCTGGCAGTAATATCCTTGGTCAGAGTCAATATACCGAGCACAAGCAAAACAAGACCTATGCTTGAAATTATAGTACCAATAATATCCAAATCGTTTTTAGATTCAGTAGGTTTGAAGTAAGGTATTCTATTTTGCATTCCTAAAATAAAGAAAATAATCAGTAATTCAAATGCAAATGTATATCTCCAACTTAAAAAAGTTGTAATGACCCCACCAATG
>NZ_CADCJB010000028.1 GCF_902801725.1 uncultured Methanobrevibacter sp.
ATTTACCCAAAGCAGAAAGAAAATAAAAACTGTTAGTAGTTCTAAAAAAATAGTTAGCATTATAATTTACCAATCCACAAAATTAAAAAAAGATAATTACAAGTTTACATGTCCAATTAAATTATTAAAAAATAAGAATGGAATCTAATTTAATTCCAACAGAGTTATCTCCTCAAATTTTTCAAAAAATTTATCTAAGGATACAACATAATCTAAATTAAACTGTTTAGCGATAACAACACTAGAACAATCAATATAACTGGCTTTATAAGTATTAACATTATATTTTTTAAAGATTGAAAATACTCGATCATTACATTTTTCAATGTCTTGTTCGTTAAGTATTGTAAAGTTATCCACTAAGAAGTAATATGCTTTTTTTGTTAGTTCTATATTTTTGGTTTTCTTCATTATGACAGTTATTATTTCCTGCAAGACCCCATTACTAATAAAACAATCATTTTCCAATAAGATATTTTTATTTTTTTGGACTATTTCACGATTGGTGTCGTTTCTTTTGAATATTGGAATAATGAAAGAAGTGTCAATGAATAGTTTAGCCATCGTAAACCAACTCATCTACATTCCAGTCTTCACCATCATCATCTATCATTCCAAAAACATCGTCCAGCGTTACTTTTTGCCTAGGTGTTAAAATAATTTCATCATCCTTTATATCCCATTCAAATATTGTGTTTTCATCTATAGGAAATTGTTTAAATTCTTCTTTTATTATTTTCGGCAAGTGCAACTCATCATTGCCGTATAACTTACTGCTTGCTAAACTCATAAAAAATCACATCAATTATGATTAATCTGATTATTAATATATATTCTGAATAATATAAATTTATCGGAAAATTAAATTTCAAAAGTTCTTAAACTCACAATGAATAATTTATGAAAATAATCTTAGATTAATTAATAATAAATATTTTTGAAGTGCGACTTTGTGTGAAAACACAATTATATTTTACTGAATGTTTACATCACCTACTAACAAAATTCCATATTAATAATATTTTGAATATTAGTAATCCAAGTAATCAGCAATATTTCTTATTTAATTTGTTTAAATCGAATATTACCTCAAGTAATATTCCAAACAAAATTGTATACTCACCATCCAATTAAAAGCATTTTAAACTAAAAAGAAATATGATTTTGCATACTTTAAACCATTAAATAATCTCCATTCTTAATATTAACAAAATAATTTAATAAATTTATTAAATGACTCATTATTTATATGAAAAATCAAAGATTAAAAGAATTAATTTTTAATTACTTTTAGTTATAAAAATAGAAAACTTTATATAGTAACAAAAAGTAAGACATATAAAAAATACATAGTTACTCTTTTTTCAGAGTTTCAGCAATCTGAAATTTCATTTTCATGTAAGTATATTTTTAAAATTTTATTTACAAACGGTGACTGATCAGATTTTACCCAAAGCAGAAAGAAAATAAAAACTGTTAGTAGTTCTAAAAAAATAGTTAGCATTATAATTTACCAATCCACAAAATTAAAAAAAGATAATTATAAAAACTTTTCAGCTTCCTTCATAAATTCTTCAGCATTGTTTATCCATAATTTTGCAATGCTTTCAGTAATCCCATCAACAGAATCATAATCTGCATCTTCACGTAGGGACTGTGCACGTGCGAGATACTTGGCAATTTTCCGGTTAAAATCGCCTTGATTTACATAAACTTGACCAAAGGTAGATATCAAACCTTCATGAGATTTAGTATAATATCCTTTTTTAACCAATAATGCCTTAGCTGTTAAAAACATGCAGTAATATGATGCACTAACAGATGTCGCATACTGCTGATTGTCAAATAATATTTTACTTGAAATCAATTTGTCATTAGCTTTAGAAATGAATTCATCCACTTCAGACAAGTACAACACCATCCTCAAGCACGTTTGTTAAAAATGAATAATCTTTTGTGTTATTAAATCTATCCACTGACATTATATGTGGAGAAATTAATTCCTGTTGGTCTAAAACAATATCACCAACTACATCAGTAATAATGGGATCAATTTCCTCCCAATAATCAGAAACTATTAAAATATCAATATCAGAATCTTCTCCATCATCACCACGAGCAACAGAACCAAACAATATAATTCTAACTATCTTATCAGAATTAATGGCATTTGCAAACTCATAAGCAATTTTAACACGATTATTCATAGATAATCACCAAAAAATTTTATAATTAATTATATCAATTTCATTAATAATAAATATTTTTGAAGTGCGATTTCACACAAAAACACAGTATTAAATTGAAATATTTTTTGAACTGAATTTAATATGAAAAATATTATTCTTAATCCATATCTTTAATTTTCATTGCAAAAAGTATCACTAAAATAATAGCAATAACCCATAACAGCTTTTCTTATAATTGATTCAAAAGATAAATCAATATTATTAAAATTGACCTCATATGAACCTAATATCATAGATATTAAGAAAAATATTATAATTAATGAAATCAAAAGTACTATGCATCCTTTCTTTCTTCTAACTTCAAATGATAAGATTTTATTGAATTTATCTGGAATGGCAAATAATATTTGAAAAATTAAAGTAATTAAACTTAAATTTATTGCCAGGGTTAAGTTACTTAATTTAAATGCATTAAAATAACCCTAAATTCCCACAGCCAAACTTAACAATCCATACCATGTTGGAATATAACCTAAAATAATTTTTTCTCCTTCAATACAACTTCTATCATTAAAAACTTCATCTCTAAAGTATAATGCCAATGATGGTACAATGAAAGCAGAGGAAAGAATGATTCCTAAATTCAATTGGTTTAAAAAATAACTAATTGTAATTATTGCAATAATGATTCCTGGAACTGAAAATATCATTAATTTAGACAAAAATTCATAAGTATTGTCAAATCTAATATCTGACATGATTTTATATTTCTTTTCCAATCTTTCATAATCCAAAATGTAATAAAACCAAGGACTAAAGAAAATGCAATATAATATCCAAATTACAATACTAAAAAAGTCATTTAAATTAATATATGTTAATATGGCCAATAATAAGAGAGGAACAGTGTAAATTAGCATAGAACATACTCTTTCCACCATTGATAAACTTTTAATGTCCAATGGAAACATTATTTTCAATATTCGTGAATTGCCCATATTCACCACATGTAAATTATTTTTGATAATTATTATCACATTTAATTGTATAAAAATCTTGTGCAGTTTAATATTGACACCACCATTTAAAAAAATTGTTATTTTAAAATTATAATCAATATAATTTAACTAATTGAAAATAAATATAATCAAAATTTAACAATTTAAAAAGCATTATTTATACTATTAATTGAAAAACTTGTGATTATTATAAAATAAAGCATCAATAATATATAAAACAAAAGTTTAACAGAATTACTTTTTAATAACTTTTAGTAAATTTAATAGAAAACTTTATATACTAACAAAAAGTAAATAAAATATAATCATTTGATTCACCCAAAATAAGGAGCGTGAAAAAATGGCTGATAAAGAAACTATCGAAACCAAAATTGCCGAAGAAAAAGAAGAATTTGAAGAAGAAGTTGAAGAAACTGCAGATGAATTCGACTACGAAGAAGATGAATCAAAAGGAACCTATGAAGAAAAAATAGGAAAAGGCAAAAACATTGCTGACAATGTAATCAGTGATTTATCCAAAAGCATTGAAGAGTTTAAAGACAACCTCAAAAACATGCAAAAAGCAGCAGATCAAAAATACAACGATTACAAAAAAACTACTGTACAAAGTTTAGATGTTGATTTAATCGAAACTGAAGACGTTTACTACATAAGGGCTTCTGCTCCAGGTATTGACAAAGAAGAAATCTTAATCGAAGCTGGGGACAATGACATTACTATTGAAGCTACCTTCGCTCCATACATCGAAGAATTCGATGAAGACGATGGGGCTGAAGTAATCAGCAGTTCCTTAAAATCTGGAAGATGTGTAAAAACCATCAGATTTGAGAACAGTATCGATTTAGAAAACATTTCAGCAAAACACAATAACGGAATGGTTACAATCAGCATTCCAAAATTAATTATACCAAAACATAAAGTAAATGTGGAATAGACACTCCGCATTCTTTATCCCTTTTTTTTTAATTTAAATTCGCACGGTTGGCGTTTGTAAATACTTATTTTTTTAATGAATTTCATGAACTTTTAAATATCTTTGTATCCTATAAATAAATATGAATTGGCAAATTTAATTTGTCTATGAATATTTGTTTAGAATATTCATATTTAACTTAATTTTTTAAAGAATATTTTAATTGAGGAATCGATATAATGAAATATAAAAAGTTGAATAATAATGAAAAGATGCCTTTTATGAGTTTTGGCGTTTATGAAATCGAACCTGAAAACACAAAAGAGGCAGTTCTCAACGCTTTGGACTCAGGATACACTTCATTTGATTGTGCACAGGTTTACTATAATGAAAAAGAAGTTGGCCAGGCAATCAATGAATCTGAAATTCCTAGAGAAGAGATATTTTTAACCAGTAAAAACTGGGTCAGTAATTCAGGATATGATAAAACATTGAAAGCAGTCAATAAAACATTGGAGGATTTGCAAACAGATTATCTTGATTTAATGCTTATACATCAGCCGTTTGGAGATTATTATGGATCATATAGGGCGTTGCAGGATTTGCAAAAAGAGGGAACATTGCTGTCAATCGGTGTTTCAAATTTTAATTCCGCCCGTTTGATTGACTTGACCATGAACTCTGATATTGTCCCTCAGGTTAATCAGGTTGAAACTTCACCATATTTCCAGCAATATGAAGCAAATGAAGTCATGAATGAGCTTGGAGTGAGTCATCAGGCTTGGGGTCCTCTTTCTGAAGGGATGGATAACTTATTTGAAAATCCAATTCTTTTGGAAATTGCACAAAAGTATGATAAAAATGCGGTGCAGGTAATTTTGCGATGGCTAGTTGATAGGGACATCTTATTTTCATCCAGATCTGTTAAAATCAAAAGAATGAAAGAGAATATTGATATTTTTGATTTCAGCTTAAGTAAGGATGATATTAAAAAAATTAAAGAGTTGGACGCTGGGGAAAGTCCTTTCATGGACTATGATGACCCTGAAACTGTTATAGATTTTAATTCGGAAATCGTGTAGCACTGATTTTTTAGCTTTCACAGAAAGCTTTGCATATATTAAATTTCCTTCGAAAAATTAGAATTTTATGGGGAGATTGACTCTCCCTCATTTCATGCTTTTTTTTTTAAAAATTTTTTCTGTTTTAAAGACTATATTTTTCAATCAGTCTCTTCTAAACAGGTCTCTTGTATACACCTTGTCTTTGACATCGCCAAGAATGTCTGAGTCAAATCGATTTGCAAGGATAACGTCACTTTCGTTCTTGAAGCGGTCAACGTCATTAACGACTTCTGACTTAAAAAATTCGCTTCCATCATCCAATGTAGGTTCATAGATGATTATTGGAATTCCTTCGGCCTTTATCCTTTTCATGACTCCTTGTATGGCAGATGCACGGAAATTATCGCTGTTGCTCTTCATGGTAAGGCGATAAACCCCAACGGTTTGAGGATTTCTTGAAATGATTTCGTCTGCAATGAACTCCTTACGCACTGAATTGGAATGGACAACGGCTTCTATCATGGTTTGAGGAACATCCTTGTAATTAGCAAGCAACTGTTTGGTGTCTTTAGGCAAACAGTATCCGCCATATCCAAATGATGGGTTGTTGTAGTGTCCGCCAATGCGGGGATCCATACATACACCATCTATTATCATTTGTGTGTCCAAACCTTTTGTTTGGGCATATGTGTCAAGCTCATTGAAGTAGCTTACCCTTACTGCAAGGTATGTGTTTGCGAAAAGTTTAATTGCTTCAGATTCGGTTAGATGTGCTAACAATATTGGAATGTCTTGTTCGGGAGAGCCTGATCTCCTTTCCTCTTCTCTTGCACCTTCAAGAAGAAGGTCTGCAAACATCTGTCCTTCTTCTTTTTGGGCATCGTCACATCCGACAACTATGCGGCTTGGATGGAGATTGTCATAAAGCGCTTTTGACTCACGAAGAAACTCCGGACTGAATATGATGTTTTTGATTCCATACTTTTCACGCACGGACTCCGTGTAGCCAACAGGTATTGTTGACTTGATTACCATCAAAACATCAGGATTGACCTTAAGAGTCCATTCTATAGCATCTTCAACAGTTGATGTGTTGAAAAAATGAGTGGCATCATCATAATCTGTTGGTGTGGCTATAATGACAAGTTCTGCACTCTTGTAGGCTGATTCCTTGTCAGTGGTTGTATGAAGATTGAGATTTCTTTTGCCTTCTCTTGTTTCTTTGAAAAATCTTTCTATCTCATCATCCTGAATTGGACTGATAAACTTATTTAGCATTTCAGCCTTTGATTCGGTTGTTGTAATTGCTGTAACGTCATGTTTCTGGGCTAGCAGGACAGCAAGGGAAAGCCCTACATATCCTACTCCCGCAACTGTAATTTTCATTTTAATTCCTATTTGTATTATTTAATGTTATTTTAATTAGTAATATTCGTCGTCATCATCCTCTTGAGGAGTTCTGTCTATCTTTTTGATTGAACGGATTACTCGGTTGATTTCATCAACTCCCTCCCCTTCAATGGCAGATATGAAAATAGATTTGTCCTCATCATCAATGTAGTCATTGAGATATTCCCTATCATCTATCAGGTCCATCTTGTTGAACAGGTAATAGACCGGAATTTCAGAAAATATCTTCTCGATTTGCTTCAATAGGTTATACTGGTTATCCAAATGGAATCCGCAGGTTTCTGATGCATCAAAAATAAACAGGATTGCATCAGCCAAATGCTCCAGCGCAACGATAGCATTCATTTCGATATCGTTCATTTCCATGACTGGTCTGTCCAACAATCCTGGTGTGTCTATAATCTGTATGCTTCTCCAGTGCATTTCAGTATGTCCGATTTGAATACCCTTTGTTGTAAAAGGGTAGTTTGCAACTTGCGGATCTGCACCGGTGATTTGCCTTAATAGTGTGGATTTGCCCACATTAGGAAAACCTGCTATAACGATTGTTGTTGCATCAAAATCGATAGTGGGCATGTTCCTCAGGTTCTGCTTTGCAAAATCGAGGAAATCCAAATCCTTTTTGATTTTGTTCACCACGGATGAAATTCTTCCGTAAGCCTGCTTTTGTATTGCTGTTGATCTTTCTGAAGGATTTTTCCTGATTTTCGCACCGTATTCCTTTTCTAGCTGGGTTATAATTCCATAAGCCCAGTTGAGTGCACCTAATGATTGCTTCAAATCATCCACTCCGACAGTAATGTCAATATAGTCCTGGTAGAATGGATGCATATCTTCAATTTCGGGAACGGCATCAATGATTGATTTTAATTTATCCTTAATTACCTGACAGGAAGTGACTACTCTTCTTTCCTCAATTCTTTTACCCTTCAAATGTTTTGGTATTTTTTGGCTTCTAATCAGGTCTGCCTGTTTTTTGCCTCTGCTGAATCCCTTGTCCAAGAGCTCTTCAGGAGTAGGTATTGTTGGTATCATCATGGTTATCACTATTTAAAGATTTGGCCTTGGAATTTGTATACGTCACAGCTTTCATCCATCCAGCTGTCTGCACTGATTCCTGCTTTCATGCAGGTGTGTTCCAGAAAGTTTTCCACGTCCAGAGCATTTTCGACAGCTACCTGTGGAAGTAGCAGGCCTCGTGAATATCCTTTTTGAACTATCAGTCCGTCACGTCCAATTTCTATTTCATCGAAATAGTCTTCAGGCTGTGTCACATAAATCATTTCCGGCTTTGTCAATACGGTAACTTCAAAGTCCAGGCTTTCAAATTCATCTTCACTTAATGCAGGAAATCTTGGGTCGTTGAATGCTGCTGCAATGGCAACTTCGTTTGTAGCAACGATTGCCGGTTCTATAGGTTCAGCATATCCGATGCATCCTCTTAAGTTATTGTTTTTGTTGAGTGTAACGAATACTCCCAGTTTCTCATCAAGTTCTTCAGGGTGATCATCTGGTATTTCCAGTTTTTCTCCGGTTTTCAAATAGTGTAAAATTGTCTCTTTTGCTATGTCTAATAAATATTGTCCTGATTCATCGCTTATCATTATCCCATTCCTCCAACTAATGCATTTAAAATTCTTGTATGTGGTCCTCCATCTCCTACAGGTACGGTTTGCCCGTCCTTTCCGCAGAATCCTACGCTTAATTCAAAGTCATTTCCAATGGCATCAATGTTGTTTAAGGTTTCCAGAATATTTCCTGACAGTGAAACATCTCTTAAATGTGTTAAAATTTCTCCGTTCTTGATTAGATATCCTTCAGCAGCATTGAATTGGAAAATACCTTTTCCGGTATCTACCTGGCCACCTCTTGAACCTTTCAGATAGATTCCATCAGGAATATCTTCTATCAGTTCTTCGAATGTATTGTCTCCAGGCTGAAGGTATGTATTGCTCATTCTTACGATTGGCTTATCTGCAATTATTGATCTTGCGTTCCCGGTTGATTTCATTCCCAGTTTTGATGCTGTTTCTCTTGAATTTAAAAGGGAAATAAGTTTTCCGTCTTTGACTAATTGGTTCGGTTTTGTTTTAACGCCCTCTACATCATAAGGGTAGTATCCGAATCCGTCTTTTTTGCTTGCATCATCGAAGATGTTCACGATGTCTGATGCAATTGTTTCACCGAGTTTGCCTTTTAGGATTGAATCGTTTTGAAGAATCAAATCACCTTCAACGGCATGGCCAAGGGCTTCATGTATGAGTACTCCTGTCAATTGGGGGTCGGCTATCACAGGGAATTTCCCTGATGGGGCCGCTTCAGCGTCAAGCAATCTCACGGCTTTTTCACCAATTTCCCGTCCGAATTTTTCAATATCTTCATCAGCAATGGCCTCAAATCCTTTGACGCCCCCTATGCTTCCGTGTCCGAATTGTATTATTTCGCCATCGGTTGCGGATGCGTTCAGAGCCATCCTTATCTTACTTGTTTTTGTTTGGATTTCGCTGCCTTCGCTGTTCATGAATATCTCATCAATCACGTTGTCCGCATATCCTACTGTGGTACTGTTGACCTTTTCGATGGTTGCGGCATCATTTGCTTCCTTTAAAATATTGCTTTTTTCATCTATTGAAATGTCTTTAAAGGGTATCCTGACGTCCACTTCCATATTGTCTTTGATAATCTCACTTTCACTTAGCTTCACGTCTCCTGTAAGTGAATTGGATAATTGAATGGCAGTATCTGCTATTTCATTTAATTTTGATAAATCTGTTGTGTATGCAAAACCCCATGCGCCGTTATTTAACACTCTGATTCTTGCGCCTAAACTCATTCCGGTGTTAATCTCATCTACATTTCCATCTTTCATTAATATGGAAGTATTGTCACTCATTCCGGCTCTAATATCTATGTAATCTGCTTTGGGGATTGTCTTTTTAATCACATTTTCGAATAGATTCATGTATTCTTCCATCGTATCCCTCATAATTATTAATCTAATATTTATATTGTGCAACATATATAATAAAAGTTATTTATATTATGAATGTAAATATATCAATTGTTATATTAAAATAAAATTTTGGTGATGAAATGGTTATTGTAGTAGGTACCGGTGCAGGTGGAGGAATTTTGGCATATGAACTTGCAAGAAATGATGTGCCGGTTACAATTTTAGAAAAAGGACCTTATATAAATTCAGGCGACGCATTCAAGTATTATGATAAATATTCCGATGAAGTGGATTTGCTGACAACCACATGCATCGGGGGTGCGTCAATCGTTTCAATGTCAAATATGGTTAGGGCATTGGATGAAGAGTTTCTGGAATATGGCATAGATTTGACAGACGCTTATGAGTATGTTGAAGAATTGGTGGGAGTCCATCAACTTGATGATTCTCATATAGGAAAAGGTACTCGGGCGTTTTTGGACGCAGGACATGAATTGGGTTTAAATACTATGAAAATGCCTAAAGCCATCAGAGAGGAAGACTGCATTCAGTGCGGAAAATGTGCATTCGGATGCCCTGTAAATGCAAAATGGTCCGGAAAGGATTTTGTCGATTTGGCCGTCGAAGCAGGAGCCGAACTGATATGTGATGCTGAAGTAGTCAGGGTAATTTCTAAAGACTCAAAGGCAACAGGTGTGGAATATATTAAGGATGACAAAAAACAGTCAGTTTATTCAGACACTGTAATCCTGGCTGCCGGAGCAATAGGATCCACACTGATTTTAAGAAGTTCTGGAATTGAAGATGCCGGTCGTGAACTGTTCTTTGACCCATTTGTAAGCGTTGGAGGATACATAAAGGATATAAATTTCAATACTGAAGTTCAGATGGCGGGTTTGGTTATAGGCAAAAACTTTGTTCTCTCTCCTCATTTTTCATCATTTATTCGAGCAAACATTCCTGATGATTCTGTAGAGGACAAGGACATATTGAGCATCATGGTAAAGACTGCAGATGAATGCAGGGGATTCGTTTGCGATGACGGTGATGTTGTAAAGATAAACACAATCAATGATATAAGATACCTTGCGGAAGGCGTTGCTACAGCTGGATTCATCCTGGAAAAGGCAGGAGTCGACCCAAACACCATAGGTTCGACAGTTTATAGGGGTGCGCATCCCGGTGGAACAGCCCCAATCGGAAAAATAGTTGATTCAAATCAGGAAACTTCAATAGAAGGTTTGTATGTTAGTGATGCCAGCGTATTGCCAATATCACCTGGAAAACCTCCGATATTAACAATACTTGCACTCTCTAAAAGATTGGCAGATTATATATTGAATAAATAGAAGATTATTCGAATTGTTTATCGATATCTTCTGTTTTTATTAATTTTTCACAGTAGTGGCATCTGACCACTGGAGGATACTTGTTGATTACATTGAATAAGGGTGTAATCGGTTCATTTTCGTAATTTGTTATGCATTTCGGATTGGTACATTTGATGATTGATGTAATCCTGTCCGGAAGTATTATTTTATCTTTTTTTATTGGTTCGAAGTTTCGAATAATGTTGATGGTGGCTTTTGGAGCTATCAAAGCAATCTGATTAAGCTCCGAAGGATCCAATTCCCTGTTTTCAATTTTCAAAATATCCTTGCTGCCAATCTCATTGGATGAAACATTCATGGCTATTGTGACATTGCGTGTCTCTTCATCGGGAAGACCTAAAATCTTGAGGATGTGCAATGACTTGTTGGCTGTAATGTGGTCGATTACAGTACCGTTTTCAATAGCTTTGATTTTCAATTCTGATTTGTCCTTTGTCAATTTAATCTACCTTTTATACATTTTCAAGTCTTTCATTTCAATGATTGCCTCAGTATCGTTCACCAATTGTTGAGGACTTTTGTTTTTAGTTGCGATGGTAAAGCATTCTATGACTCTGGCTCCGCGCATTTTGACTTTTTCCTGAAGTCTCCTGAGATTGCTGTCTCCACGATTCGCATCCATTGTGGCAAACAGAACAACGTCCTTTCCGGTAAAGTTGCACCTGTCGATAAGTGTTATTATCGCAGGTGTAGGGCTTCCGGACCATGTCGGAGAGCCGAGGTATATTGTATCGTAATTGGTTAAATCCACTTTTGCAGGTCTAATTTCAGTTTTTTCTTCTCTGAATGCACTGATTGTAGCGAACAGTCTGTTTGTGAGTCCGTCACGATTTTTCAAATCATGTATTCTTAATAGATGTCCATCCAAATTCTTTGCTAATGTTTTTGCAACCAAATCTGTTGTTCCTCTCTGTGAGTAATAAAGTATTAAAGTTGCCATTTTATAATCTCCTAATGATTAAGGATGAAGGCCGAAGTGTGTCAGTCCTGCTTGTTCATTAATGCCTAAGATGATGTTCATGTTTTGTATTGCCTGACCGGATGCGCCTTTGACAAGGTTATCGATAGCTGAAAGCATTACAATTCTTCCGGTATCATCTATTTCGAATCCTCCGATGTGAACAAAGTTGGATCCTCTGACTGAACTCAAGTGAGGTATTTCTCCCTCATCCATGAGCTTGATGAAATACTCTTCGCCATATTCCTTTTTGTATAGTTTTCTCAATTCTTCTGGTGTAATATCTTTATTTTCATCATTTAAAAAGCTGTGGCTTGTAGTTTGAATTCCTCTGATTACAGGCACAAGATGAGGGGTGAATGAAACTTCGACTTCGTCAAATCCATGTAATTCCTGTTTGATTTCGGATGAGTGTCTGTGTGTTGTAATCTTGTATGGGTTGATGTTGTCTGCAATGTTTGGATAATGTGTGGTTGAGGATGCATTAACTCCAGCTCCGCTAACTCCTGATTTTGAATCAAGAACTATCCTGTCAACTAGTCCGTTTTTAACGAGAGGATAAGATGATAGGATTGCTCCGGTCGGGAAGCAGCCTGGATTTGCAACAAGGTTGGCTTTTTTAATTTCGTCACGGTAAAGCTCCGGAAGTCCGAATGCTCCTTTGTTTTCACTGTCAGTGTGCTCCATTCCATACCATTTTTCATATACTGCTGTATCTCTGTATCTGTAATCTCCACTGAGGTCAACAACTTTTGCACCTGTTTCCAGAAGTTCAGGTACAATTTTCATTGATGCTCCGTGAGGGGTTGCAGTAAATACAACATCAACATCTAATTCGCTTGGACTTTTATTGGTAAATACAAGTCCTGAATCTCTTATGTGGGGATGAATTTTATGTGCTGGTGTGCCATCGTACTGTCTTGAAGTGATGTCGCTAACTTCAACCTCCGGATGGTTTAAAAGCATTCTTAAAAGTTCTCCGCCAGTATATCCACTTGCTCCTACAATCGCTACTTTAAACATTTCTATTCTCTCCTAATCTTCGCAGTGGTCTAAAATTTTTCCTTCGAAATCTGTATTTTCTATTTTTCTAATGATCTTACAGCTGCTGTCAAGTTCACAATCACGATATTTTTCTATGCGAACTGCTTTTGCTTTAAGGCCTCTTTTGTCAATGGCCTGTTGCAGTTTGCCGATATCATGGTCCTGGTCAGCGCCGACGGTGATGATGTCGGGGTCGATTTCACGCACTATTTTGAAAACGTCACCGTTTGCATCACCTAAATAAGCGTCAGTTACGGGTTTTAGCATTTTAATCAATTCTAAACGTTGGTCTTCTCCAACAATAGGCACTCTTTTTCTTCTCTCAACTGTTGCATCACGTGCCACAACAACATAAAGCTCAGCATCTTCTCCACCTAATTTTCTGGACTCTTCAAGATAAACTCCATGTCCGGGGTGGAGTATGTCAAATGTTCCGGTCGCCATTACTTTCATTCAATTACCTCTTTTGATATTTTAAAGCTGCAGTTAAATCAATCTTATCAGTATAAAGTGCAGAACCGATTACTACTCCTTCCACACCGCTTTCATTTAATTTTTTAATGTCGTCTATTGTTGTTATTCCTCCGGAATATACAATAGGCAAGTCTACAGATTTTTTAAGCTCTTCTACAGGCTCTGTGTAAAAGCCACCCAAAAGACCTTCCACATCAACATTAGTAAACAGGATGCTGCCTGCGCCATGGTCCTTAAAGTCTGCTGACAGCTCGGATGGGCTTTTGTCGATTTTTTCCTGCCAACCCTTTATCACGACTCTGTTGTCTTTGCTGTCAAGTGAAATCATGATTCTCTCAGAGCCGTATTCTTTTGAAAGTTGTTCTATGGTTTCGGGATGCTTGATTCCCATTGTTCCTATGATTATCCTTTCGATATCAAGGTCAAGCAATTGGCGGGCATATTCAACGCTTCTGATTCCTCCGCCAAGTTGAATTGGAACGCTGACTTCGTCCAATATCCTTTTGATAATGTCGAAGCTGGCCACTCCATTGATGGTTCCGTCCAAATCAATTACATGGATATTCTTCGCTCCCAAATCCTCCCAATGTTTTGCAACATTTTCAGGATTCTCTATTTCAACCATTTCACTTCCAGGTTCGCCCTGAACAAGCTGCACGCACTTTCCATTCTTAATGTCAACTGCAGGCATTATCAACATTTCATCTTTTTTAAATGACATTTACAATTTTCCTGTAATATTTTATTATAATATAACTATTTGTTTTGAAATACTTTATATGTATTGTTATTTTGGAATATTTTTTGCTGAAAAAATGCCAATAAAGTTTCATCACAAAAACAATTTTAAATGAATTCCAATATAATAAATATTGATGAGCACAATTATTGAATTTAAAAATGTTGATAAGATTTACAAGACCGGCGATCATATTCTGAAGGCCATGGATGATGTCAACTTCACGATTGATGAGGGGGAATTTGTTGTAATTCTTGGACCATCCGGTGCGGGCAAGTCAACGCTCCTGAATCTGTTGGGTGGCCTTGATACTGTCACATCCGGTGAGATTATTGTCGACGGCAGCCATGTGGAGCAGTTCGGTGATGACCAGCTTACAAGTTACCGGGCAAAGAATGTTGGTTTCATTTTTCAGTTCTATAATCTGATTCCAAACCTGACTGCCAGAGAAAATGTTGAGCTTATGAAGGATATCGTGGATGTGGACATTGACGCTTTGAGTGTCCTGGATTCTGTTGGCCTTAAAAATCATGCCAATCAGTTCCCTGCACAGCTGTCCGGTGGAGAACAGCAAAGGGTATCAATAGCAAGAGCTGTTGCAAAACAGCCTACAATGCTTTTATGTGATGAACCTACAGGCGCGCTTGATTCGAAAACGGGTGTTTTGATTTTAACACTGCTTCAGGACATGAGCAATAGTGGAAATACTACTGTTGTCATTGTCACTCACAATGCTATTCTTGCTGAAGCGGCAGACAAGGTCATAAGAATCAAGAACGGTCAGATTGAAAGCATAGTCATTAATGAAAATCCGAAGAAGGTAAATGATTTGGAATGGTGACTTTTTTGCTTGTTGGAGGTAAATCTCTAAACTGGCTGTTTTATTATTTCGCTCAAATTAATTTTTTTTAAAATTTCATATATATCTCTATTTTTAATGTGGATGAAATATTTCAGTCATTGATGTTAATGAAATTTGTCTACTATTATTGTCATTTCTTTATGGGAGTCCAATGTTTTAAATGATGCTTTCATCAATTTAAAATAGGTTTTTTATATTTAATTTTTCATATATTATATCATGTCATTATTTAAAAAAATGCTGAGGGATATCAGGATCAATAGGGCGCAGTTTATTGCGATATTTCTAATGGCATTTATAGGCATATTTGCATACAGCGGAATATATGCTGAGTATTATGGGCTGGTGCAAACTTCCGATGAGTATTACAATCAAACCAATCTGGCTGATGCTTGGATTTACGGTACGGATTTCGATGATTCTGCAATTGACAAGATAAGCGATTTTTCAACCCAGACAGACAGGCAGGATGTGGTAAAGTCAGTGGCTGATATGGACGGAAAGCCAGACATAACGCTGCATTTCACGCAAAGCGGAACGGTGTCGAAATTCTATTCAATTGAAGGTGAAGATTTCAATGCAAGTGATGATTCAGGAGTATGGTTAGATAAAAGATTTGCGGATGCAAGGGAATTGAAAGTCGGCGACAATATAACATTCGAATTTGACAATCAAAGCATCACCAAGCAAATAAAGGGAATAGGTTACTCTCCGGAATATATTTATGAAACCTCTCCAAGCTCATTAACTCCTGATTTCTCTCAGATGGGTTTTGCTTACCTTTCTCATAATGCATATCCTGGAACTTTGGAATATAATACTATTCTTGTCAAATACAACATGTCTGACGATGATTTCAATGATAAATTGGACGAATCATTAAGCTATCTGTCATTGACCCGTAAGGAGGACCATTTGAGTGTATCCAAATTTTCAGATGAGATGGCCCAGCACAAGATGATTGGGGACGTCTTTCCGATAGTGTTCATTTTGGTTACTTTCCTCACCCTTCTGACTACAATGACAAGAATCATTGCACGCCAGAGAACTCAAATTGGAATACTGAAGGCGGTAGGATTTAAGGACACATCAATAATGCTGCATTATATTTCATATGCATTCTTCCCTGTTTTGGCAGGTGCCTTTTTGGGTTTGGTAACCGGACCGGTAATTATTCCGCGAATGTTCTATCCATCAATGGCTACAAATTACAGCATGCCAATATGGTATCCCGGATTTGACATGAGTTTCGTATATATTGCTATTGCGATGGTAATTCTGTCTGTTTTTGTAACATATCTTGCATGCAGGAGAATTTCAAAAGAAAATCCTGCAAATGCAATGAGGCCAAAGGCTCCAAAGGAATACTCAAAAACTTTAATTGAAAAATCTGGGTTTTGGAAACATCTAAACTTTAATCTCAGATGGAACTGGAGAGATGCGAGAAGAAACAAGTTTCGAGCATTCATGGCAATCGTTGGGGTTATGGGATGTGTCGCTCTTTTGATTGCTGCATTCGGTATGAATGACAGTCTGGCGGAATTGAAATCATGGGAATATGATGACATCAGCCATTTCGAGTCAAAACTCCAGATTTCCAACAATGCAAATCCTATGGAGCTATACTATGCTTTGAATGAAAGTAACGGCAGTTTTATCATGCAGCAATCCATTGAAATCAAGGCCAATGATAAGGAGGACACGGTAGCATTGCTGGTATCAAACAACACAGATTTGATATCATATACTGATAAGAATAGAAATCCGATTGATATAGATGAAGGTGTTGTTTCAATTTCCCTTAAGCTTGCCAAAAAGTTCGGATTGAAAAAGGGTGATGAAATCAGATGGCATATAGTTGGGGATGATGAGTGGGTAACCTCAAAGATAGGTCAGATTCATGCAGAACCAATCTCTCAGGGTTTGATAATGTCTCCTGATACTTTAGATGACCAGGGACTAAATTTCACTCCTACAAATATTTTGACAGACCAAAAATATGGAGAAAATCTTGAATCGATAAAATCGGTCACAACAATCTCTGATTTAAAGGAAAGCTGGGATATGATGACAATTTCAGTGATGATGATGGTTTCTGTAATTACATTCGTTGCGGTTGTGCTGGCCATTCTGGTTCTCTACAATTTGGGAATACTCTCATTCACTGAAATGGAAAGAGAAATTGCAACGTTAAAGGTTTTGGGATTCGGAACAAATGAATTGAGGAAAATACTTTTGACTCAAAACGTGATTTTCACGGCAATAGGGTTTGTTCTGGGCATTCCTCTCGGATTCTATTTCATGACTCTGATGATGAATGCGGCAGGGGATTCCCTTTATTACGTTCCGACATTAACATGGGGAAATATTATATTGTGCGCAGTAATCACATTTACAATATCCACTGGGGTAAACCTAATGTTTTCAGATAAAATCAGGGACCTTGATATGGTTGAAGCACTTAAGGATGTTGAATAATCTTTGTTAACACTAAAATTGTGGTCAGGAAATATATGTGCAAAAAGTTAAATAATTTACAGATTAATATGAAAATAGCTCTTGGGGGAACGTCGATAATATGAATCTTAAAGAAACAATATACAAAAGGCAATCAATCAGAAAATACGATAAAACACCATTGGCTGAAGAAACATTAGAAGAAATAAGGCATTTCATTGACAATGCAGCTGTTTTGAATCCGGATATCGAATGGAGTTACGATATTGTCGGAAGGGATAATGTAAGAACCCTTCAGAGGTTCAAGGCTCCTCATTATATTTTGATATTTTCACAGCCTAAGGACAACTACCTTCAAAATGTTGGGTTCATATTTCAGCAGGCAGATTTGTTTTTGCAAAGTAGAGGTATCGGATCCTGCTGGATTGGTGCGGGAGGTCCTAAAAAATATGAAAATCCAAATCACGGCCAGGAGTATATAATTATGATTGCATTCGGAAATCCTCAGGGCGAACTCTATCGCAATTCAAGTCAGTTTAGAAGAAAAATCATCTGTGAAATTTCAGATGAGCGTGACAGCAAACTAATTCCTGCACGGCTCGCTCCGTCAGCTACAAACTCGCAAACATGGTATTTTACACACAATGATGATGGAAGCTATAATCTCTACAGAAACAGGCCGAAATTCCGTTTGAATAAAAAGACGGATGTATGGAATCAGGTTGATATGGGCATTGCATTGGCTCATATGTACGTTGCAAATGAAGAATCCTTCAAATTTGCTTCAGAAGGCCATCATGAGAAGTTGAGTGGCAAGGTTTTTGAAGGAACTTTCACTATATGAGTATATTGGGAGAATTATTATGAGGTATGTTGAAAAATCGTTAAAGCTATTTGAATCAAAATTTAACTGTGCACAGGCAGTATTCGCTAGTTTTTCTAAGGAATTGGGGCTTGATGAAAAGCAGGCTCTTAAAATCGGAGGATGCTTTGGCAGTGGAATGCGCAAAGGTGAAGTCTGTGGGGCTTGCAGCGGTGCATTGATGGTTATTGGCTTAAAGTATGGTCAATGTGAAATCGGTGATGTTGAAAGCAAACTGAAAACTGATAAGATGTGCGTGAAATTCTTGGAAAGATTTGAATCTCTCAACGGTTCGTATATCTGCAATGAACTGTTAAATTGTGATTTAAAAACAGAAGAAGGAATAGAATATGCTGTAAACAATAATCTTTTCACTGAAGTCTGCCCTAAAATGGTTGAATCCGCAACATTGATTGTTGAGGATCTGATTAGGGATTAATCCTAAAAATTTATCTTTTATTTTTTTCCAAATAACATATCACAATATCATGATATGACAACATTTAAATATGTTGCATGTTATAATATGTAATTGGAGAATATATGTGATGACAATGAAAAATGATGAATTTGAAAATAAAAATGATGATGTCTGTGAAGTATTCGTATCTCATGAAGATGCTGTTGCTCGTGTAAGGGAGAAAATGCCTTCAGAAGAGATATATTCAGATTTATCAGAATTTTTTAAAATATTTGGAAATCCTACAAGATTAAAAATTATTTCACTGCTATGTGTTGAAGATTTGTGTGTCTGTGATATCTGTGAGGCACTGGAATTAAACCAGACAACAGTTTCCAATCAGTTAAGGATATTACGTGCAAACAATATTGTAAAATATCAAAAGGAAGGGAAAATGGCCCGATATTCACTGACAGATTCACACATTGAAATGATTTACAAGGTAGGCTTCGAACATATATTGGAATAGTAAATTGGTGGTAATATGGTAGAAAATAGATGTTATGATTCAGATTGCGCCGATGAAAACTGTCGTAATCCCGAACATTATAACTATATTTGTTTTAATCCGGAATGTGAGGATGTTCGCTGTGAAAATCCTAAGCATTATGACAAGCAGCTATTAACAGAATTTCAAAAAAATACTGATTTGAGTAAATACGATCATAGAGAAGAAATCGATTACGACAAAGATGTTGAAATAAGTCTTTGCGGTTGTCCTGATTGTGCAGATGACGATGACCACAATCATGAGCATAGTCATGAGCATGACCACGAACATGACCATAATCACGATCATGAACATCATCATGACCACAATCATGGGCAAGATGATGCTGATATAAGTCTTTGTGGTTGTCCTGATTGTGCAGATGACGATGACGATGATGACGACGGTGAATTACTGGCTGAAGGAAAACCGCTAATATATAACAGACCAATTCAAATCATGGTTGCAAGCGGAATATTGTTTGTTTTGGGTCATGTCTTTGAATTTCTTTCATTCAGTCAGACTGTCATAACTCTTACTTATATGGCAGGTGCTGTTATTGCAGGTTATGAAATTGCAATCTTAGCATATAAATCATTAGTTAAAAGACATACAATCGGTCCAGCAATGCTTATGTGTATTGCATGTGTTGCCTCTTTTATCATAGGTCATCCTGAAGAGGGTGCAGCAGTAACATTCCTTTACTATATTGCTGAATTTTTAGAAGACTATGCAGAATATAAATCAAAAAGATCAATTAAAGCACTTGTTGAAATTGCCCCTGATACTGCAAGGGTCAAAGTAGGGGATAAGGAAGAGATTAAAAACGTCGATGATGTGGAAATTGGGGAAATTGTCATTGTAAAGCCTGGAGACAAAGTGCCGTTGGACGGTGAAGTCATATCAGGTTCATCTTCAATCAACCAGGCTTCAATTACAGGTGAAAGTGTTCCTGTTTTAAAGCAAGTCGGCGACGATGTATTTTCAGGAACAGTAAATGAAGATGGATATCTTGAAATTAAAGTAACCACTGCCGCTAAGGATTCAGTTATCTCAAAAATCGTAACTTTGGTTAAAAGTTCACAGCTCAACAGGTCAGAAACAGAGTCAATGGTTGAAAAGGTTGCCAAATATTACACTCCGGTAATGATGGTTGGAGCAATTATCGTAGCACTTGTTCCACCGTTTCTGTTCGGTCAGAACCTGTCTGATTGGGTTTATAAGGCATTGTCACTGCTGGTAATTTCATGCCCTTGTGCATTTTTAATTTCAACTCCTGTCGGTATGGTGTCTTCAATCACTTCCGCTGCCAGAAATGGTGTTATCATTAAGGGAAGTACTTATGTTGAGGAAATGCGTAACGTTAAGGCAGTCATTCTTGATAAAACTGGAACTTTAACTGAAGGAAAACTCAAATTAAGTGATGTTGAAGTTTTGGATGATAATTATTCTACTGACGATATCGTAAAAATTGCAGCCTCCATTGAATCCGAGTCTTCACACCCTATCGCTCAGGCAGTTGTAAACTATGCTGATGAAAATAACATATCTTTTGAAAAAGTTGAAGACTTTAAAAATGTCACTGGTAAGGGAATCATTGCAAATATTGATGGCGAGCAGTTCTATGCTGCAAACGAGTCACTGATTGAAGGATCAAGCTTTGACATTTCACAAGAGGAAATAAACAAATACTCTGCAGAAGGTAAGACTTTAATCTTTGTTGGAAACGCTCAAAGGGTATTGGGTGTCATTACAGTATCCGATAAGATAAGAGACAATGCGCCTGAAGTCATAGCTGATTTAAGAGGTCATGGCGTTAAAACATTTATGCTTACAGGTGACAATAAACTGGCGGCTGAAAGTGTGGCGTCTGAAATTGGAGTTGACCATTTTTATGCTAATTTGATGCCTGAAGACAAATTAAATCTCCTGGATACAATTAGGAACAAATTTGGTGATGTTGCAATGGTTGGGGATGGTATCAACGATGCACCGGCTCTTGCACGTGCAAATATAGGTATTGCAATGGGTGCAGCAGGTTCTGACGTAGCTATTGAAACAGCAGATGTGGCATTGATGCAGGACGATATTTCAAAGCTCCCATACCTGTTTTCATTAAGCCACAAAACAATGGGAATCATTAAACAGAACATTACCCTTGCGATTGCAATAAAGTTATTGTGTGTAATACTTGCGATAATGGGTATTATCACATTGATGATGTCCGTTGGTTTCGGAGATTTGGGTTTAACACTATTCGTTATCCTAAACTCATTTAGAATTGGAATGGTGAAAGATCCGCTATTCTAATTTCTTTTTTTTCTTTTTTTTTAATATTCGAACAGATGAATATTCGTTTAATAATTAATTTTATATTGAATAGATTTTAATATTTACTTATGCAAAGTAATGATAATTCAAAAAGTGTAGATATAATGCTTGGAAATCCTAAAAAAGCATTAATAAGCATGTCTATACCTTTGATTATTTCATTACTGATTTCCAGTCTTTATAATCTCATAGATGCTGCATGGGTGTCCGGTTTGGGTGCTGATGCTCTTGCAGGAGTTGGATTTTTCACTCCAGTATTCATGATTCTGGTTGGTTTTGGAAACGGCCTTGGAGCAGGAGCTTCCTTTGCAATATCCAAATATGTTGGTGAAGACAATAAATCAAAGGCAAATAATGCTTCAGTTCATTCAATCCTAATAAATATTATCTTATCAATAATTATAACTATTCTTCTTTGGGTCTTGCTTGTTCCGATATTGAATGCGATGGGTGTGGGTCAAACAATTTCTTATGCAACAGATTATGGGAATCTAATTGTTTTAGGTTCAATATTTATAATATTTTCAAACGCATTGTATGGAATTTACAGAGGTGAAGGTGATTCGACAAGGCCTATGTATGCCATGATGCTTTCAGCTATTCTAAACATGGTTCTTGACCCGATTTTTATTTACACATTGAATCTGGGAGTTAAGGGGGCGGCCATTGCAACGCTGATATCTTCCATTTTTGTAATATTGGTCTTATGCTATTGGTTTTATGTTAAAAAGGACACTTACCTAAATCCTGTTATGTCCAATTTCAGTTATAAAAAGGACATTGCCATGGATATCATTAAGGTTGGAATTCCTGCAAGCATTCAGCTTTTAAACAACGCATTTTTTGCAGCAGTCTTTTCTGCACTTCTTGCATTCCTGTCATCTACGGATTCCGTTGCTGTTTATTCAACAGGATGGAGAATAGTGGTTATAGGAACGACTCCAATTTTGGCAATCGGAACGGCGCTAATCAGTGTTGTTGCGGCAAATTATGGTGCAAAAAACTATAAAAATATTCAGGTTGCCCATAGGTATGCGATGAAGATATCCATAATTATAGGATTTGTTGTAGCTGTTTTGACAAATGTTTTTGCAGGGGATATTGCTTCGGTTTTTGCTTCAAGCGGTTCCAGCGTAAGGATTTTAGGTGAATTGACCAGTTTTCTTTCATGGATTGTAATCTATTATCCGACAATGGGAGTCGGTGTTGCTTCAACCTATGTTTTTCAGGGTGTCGGAAAAGGTTTAACTGCAATGTTTCAGACAATCATGAGAGAAACAGGATTTACAATATTTTTTGCAGTTTTGTTGGGCGTAATTTTAGGTTATGGCGTATGGGGTGCATGGATGGGTATTGTTTTAGGTGAAGTCGTATCGAACAACATTACAATGGTGTGGGCAGACAGATATGTTAAAAAATTAATAAATATTAATGATGGCTAAGCACCATTAATATCCTTTAAATAGATTTTATCATCACAGATTGTATCGATTAAATCCATGTCGTGGCTTACGAGTAAAAATCCCATGTTTCTTTGTTTGACAATTTTTAATACTGAATCTAGAATCTGCACCTGTGTAATTGCATCGAGCATTGTTGTCATTTCGTCTGCAATCAGGAATTTTGTTTTAGGATTTAATGACCTTAGGACTGAAAATCTTTGAAGTTCTCCGCCGGACAATTCCTGTGGAAATCTTGTGAGCCAGGATTTTTGAATACCGAAGTCTTCAAGGAGGTCATCCGGAACTTCCCATGATTCGCTTAATACGTCACTCATTTTCCATTTAGGGTTCATAACCTTTTCTGGATGTTGATATATTAACTGAACTGGGCAAAACTCCTTTTTAGGGAGGTCTTGACCGTTTAAAGTTACTCTGCCATCAAATTTCGGTATATGTCCGGAGAGAATTTTACACAGTGTTGACTTTCCGCTTCCGCTATCTCCAACTAAACCAGTAACTTTATTGCTGTCCAGATATATGTCAATATCTTTCAATATGTATTTTTTAGCTGAGGGGTATTTAAATGAAATATTCGAACCGATAAGTTCCATCTTATTCACTTCCTTCATATTTAAAACATCTGACTTTTTTATTTTCTAGGTCGATAAGTTGTGGCCGTTCGTTTTTGCATCTTTCAAATCTCATTTCGCATCTGTCGTAGTATGGGCATCCGTTTGGTATTTCGCCGTGTAGTGGTTGGTGTCCTTTTGTCAGTTCGAATCCGTTTGCAGGCAGTGCTTTGTATAGTGCTTTTGTGTATGGGTGTAGTAGGTTTTCTCCGTTTCCTGTGAAGTCTTCT